>JANNRD010000084.1:0-3539 GCA_031401095.1 Acidobacteriota bacterium | reverse complement strand
CCTCGTCGAAGAAGCGAGTTCCGAAGCCGAACGCCCGGCGGTAGAAGTCGAGCACCGCGGGAACGTCGTCCACGTACAGGCAGGTCCCTGCGAGCGTCATCACGACTGCCTCCCCCGCCGAACGAACTCACGTATCATCATTGTGGTCACGAGTTTATCATCTTTCGTCAAACGCACAACTCTGGGTTTCATAGAGACTGCATAAGCCTGATCAGAGGCAGCGCCTGAACGTTCGCAACACTCATTGCCTTCGATATGAGAGCCAATCGATTCGGACACATCGCCCGACACGTCAACGACCTCTCTTCGAACGGGCTCGTCAATCGGCAAGGTCAATTCTCGGCCTACTCTCCATCCGTCGCTTCAATGGGCGAAGCCGGATATCTACCAAGGCACGTCACCCTGACGCCACGCTTTGTCCAGGCGACAGTACGAGAGCCACGCCGAGCCGACCGAGTTGGATTTGCGAGGTGTTCGGGATGAGGGTCGCCCCGACCGCATCACGGTCAGCCTGGACGCTTACCAACTCCCACTCTGCCATCCACACCTCCGTGTCCCGCGCCAACTTTCCAATCTCGCATATCTCGCAGCAGTTCCATGCTCTGCAGTCTCACCTGGCTGGTTGAAGAGCCATCAGAAGAAGAGCAATGATCAGAAAACGTCCGCTGGAAACCAACTTGCCTCTTGTCCCGCTTAGACAGTTGACTCAACCAGGCGTTGGGAAGGTGAGTAGGGTCGGTTCAGTTTGAGCTTCCTATTCAGTTCCACACCCCAACCCGGCGTCTCGGGCAGATCAATGTAGCCACAATCCGGCAGCGGTTCCTGCACGAACAGCTCGCCGAAAAGTGGCACAAGTCGATCTGCCTGAGGACTCATGACAAGGAATTCCGCGACCGGGCAGTTTGTAAACGCATACTGCAGGTGATACGAGAAGACACTCGAGCCGTGCGGGATGACCGGAATGTCATAGGCTGCAGCCATGGCAACGATGCGGCGAGCTTCGGTTAATCCACCAACCCAGTTGATGTCAGGCTGCAGAATGTCCGCACACTTCCGCGCGATCAACTCGCGGAAGCCATAACGCGTGTACTCGTGCTCCCCAGTTGTGACGAGAGACAGATGTCCGACCGCAGCTTTGAGTGCAGCGTATCCATCGTAATCATCTGGCGGCAGGCACTCTTCAATCCAATGGAGCTTGTACGGCGCGAGAGCCTTGGCCAGTTCGATCGCGTATGGGAGGGTCAACGACATGTAACAATCGAGGCGCAGTGGGAAATCAAAACCAACCTGTTCTCGCGCTTCGGCGACGACGCTGACGTTACGCTTTAGACCCTCGATGCCGTCGGCTGGACCGTAGCGGCATGGAATTTTGGCGCCCTCGAACCCGAAATCCTTTGCCAGATCTGCCCGTGGAGTCGTCGCATAAACCGGCAAACGGGTTTTGGTCTTGCCACCAATTAATGCGTAGACGGGTTCATGACGGAGCTTGCCGAGACAGTCCCAGATGGCAAGGTCAACAGCGCTGATGGCGTGGATGGCAAGTCCCTTGCGGCCATAAGGCATGGTCGCGCGCCACATCTGGTCCCAGATGAGCTCGACATTGTGTGGGTCCTGACCCTCAACAAAACGACTGAGATGTCTCTCAATGATGTAGCAGGCTGGCTCACCGCCAATACTACACCCGATCCCGACGGTGCCATCGTTGAGTTCCACCTCGACGACAACCGTCCCCAGGGCATTGATCCCCCAGCTCGTCCGCTTGGCCTTGTAGTCTTCGTAGACTGACATGGGATTGGCGATCGGGAGTTCGTCGATCCAGTGAGGCTGATGCTGATTGTGATAGTCCGCTCCCATCTCACCAGGATCGATGATATAAGCGCGTACCTCCCTGACGACGACCTTCTTCATGATGGTTTTCTCCCAGCCTGGCCAAAGTGGTCGCTTAGAGCGGCCGATCCTTAAAAAAAGCCCAAGTCCCCAGTCATACACCCATCGAAACGCAAAGACTCTACAGGAACCCAGCACTCCAGGTCAAATGATATTAGTTTCGTATTCTAAGATGATCTATGAGGAAAGAGGCACGTCCGGGTTCCCGTTGTCAGAGGTTCAGAAGTGGGAACGCGGTGTTTCGAAAGCGGACACGGGGGGCCGGAAAAGGCAGTCAAACTCGAACGTAAGTATTGAGTACGTGACTGTTAGCCTGTGATGGTGGGTGGCACGCGAATTGTCTGACAGTTAGTTCCGCGGATTGATCCTCGAACATGAGCCGCTCGGCCTATGTTGCTGGCCTCTGGCGGCGGGGCGAGTCAGGTGTTTGGGGTTGATGGCGTCGAACCGCTGACAGCGATTCGACGCAGGTCGCGGTCTTTTTACAAAGTCTTTACAAGATACTAACAACTTCTTGTAGGTCTTTGGAGATAATGATTTGGACCAGGGAAGGGTTGCCACGAAAAGCGGTGGCGGGTGAAACCCACGGGAGCTGGTGATCACCTACTGAGCGAATCGAGAAAGATTTGAACTTTTGCTTCTCTGGTCCGTTCCAATCGAAAGCTCTTTCTTGAATCCTTCGTTTCATTGACATCGCGGTCGATAACAAAGAATCGGCCACTTGCCTGACGGCTAGTTTGTGAATCCCGGGAGTTGTCCCATGGCGAGTCGAGCTATATCACGTGTCCTGCTGATCCTGGCGTTAGTCGTAACCGCCCACGCGTTCAAGCCCATCTCAGGCGGCAGTCTCATTGAACAGTTATTGAGCGCAGCTGAGTCTCTTTCCTTTGTCCTTCCGGACTTCGCCGAGGTACGAATCGCGCAGGCCAGCTATCTTGCCGCAGCCTTCGGTCAGCGAACCGAGCGGCGCGATGGGAGCACTACGACGGTGTCTATGCCTGCGGTCCTCGGCTTCGGACAGACTGCCAGTCGAGCCGTCACTCCGTGCAACGAATCTGAAGTAGCGCCGACGCTGGCAAAGGCGCGACCGGTTCGATTGCTCATCGCACGGACGCAGCCTCGCCTCAAGCGGCACATCCCTGAGCTCCCCAAGGTGATGCCGTTCGCTCGAGCGCTTGCAATGACTCTCCCGCTTGCCGAGGTCGAGTTGATCTCCACGCCGGTACACAGGTCAGCCGAGCGGCAGCTCTTGCGAAGGACGCTCTTTATGCCGGCGAGCATCCAACCAATGCTCCTGCGAAGACCGACGGCAAAGATCGAGTGTGATGCCGCGACCGTGGTCGCCATTGAGTCCCTGACCGAACTCTCACAGAACGAGGGGCCAAAGGAAGAAGAGTTCGAACTTGAGATGTGGGAGATGGATGTTCCGGTTCAGGCGATCGAGAGTGCTGAGACAGAACCCGCAGCCAACCCCGCAGCTCGGAACTGTCCGGTCGCACTTCCTGAAACGGCCATGCCGCCCCAGCCGCTAGAGATCGCACCGCCTCAATAGCGGCAATCGAGTCGTCTGGATTCAAGAAGGGCGATCGCACGAAGCGTGCCGATCGCCCCTCTCTAGCTTGCTTGGACGGCAAAACCTAATGCAAATGAGC
>JANNRD010000083.1:0-6680 GCA_031401095.1 Acidobacteriota bacterium | reverse complement strand
GTTCATCGTCTCTGTGCTATCATCCTTTTCCCACGAAGTCTGAGGCTCCCCCGGAGGATCGTCCATGCAGACGTACATTGACGATTTCATGCAGCATCTCAAGTACGAGCGGAATCTGTCGACTCACACACTGAGGAATTACGAGAGTGATCTCGGGCAGTTCTACGATCATGTTGCCCCGCCGGGCGAGAAGGGTCGGCGTCGACAGGTTGATCTGAAGGCGATCGACAATCTGACGATCCGCGATTTTATGGCGACGCTCTACGAAAGGAATAAGAAGCGTAGCTCGATTCATCGGAAGGTCGCCGCCCTGAGAACGTTCTTCAGGTTTCTCTGTCGCGAAGGAGTGCTCGAAGTCAATCCGGCCCAGTTGGTCGCGAGCCCGCGCGTCGAGCGCAAGCTCCCGAACCATTTAACGATTCAGGAGATGATCCGGTTTATTGAAACTCCTGATGTCGAGACCGTTCTTGGTAAGCGGGATCGCTCCATGCTCGAGTTGCTCTATGCCAGCGGAGTCCGCGTCTCCGAGTTGGTCGGCCTCAATCTGGTTGACATCGTCTTTCCCAACCAGACTCTGCGTGTCAAAGGCAAAGGGCGGAAGGAGCGGATCGTGCCATTTGGCGAACACGCGCGGCAGGCGATCGAAGCCTATCTCAGTGTGCGCGGCGAACTGCTGGTCGAAGCCCAAGCGGGCGACGTCGATGCGCTGGCGGTCTTCATCAACTACCAGGGGACGAGAATTACAACCCGCTCAGTTGGCCGAATGGTTGATAAATACGTCAGGATGTGTAGTGACCTTCATCATATCAGCCCGCATTCGTTGCGGCACTCGTTCGCGACCCACCTCCTTGATGCTGGCGCGGATCTGAGGACCATCCAGGAATTGCTCGGGCACGCACGGCTCTCGAGCACTCAGGTCTATACCCACGTCTCTATGGACAAGTTGATCGAGGTCTACGACAAAGCCCACCCGAAGGCCTAGCCCTCGAGGCTTCTCCAGAGATACCACGACGCCACCGAACAATAGGGATGCCATTGACGCTCTTGAGCAAGCCGCTCGATCTCTTCCGCCCGGGGAAGGGCTGGGAGGTGGTAGGCCCTTTCGATTGCCTTGCGAATGCCGAGGTCGCCCACCGGCAGGACGTTCAACCGGCCAAGCGAGAACATGAGGAACATGTGAGCCGTCCAGACCCCGACACCCTTGACGGAAACCAGCATGTCGATGACGTCTTCATCATCCATCCGTGAGAGCCGATTCAACGCCAGGGTTCCGTCTTCGGTCTTCGCTGCGAGGTCCTTGATGTATCGCGCTTTTTGTCCTGAGAGCCCGACCCCGCGCAGCCGCTCGTCATCTGTCTCGAGGATCTGGGCAGCTGTTGGGAATCGCGGTCCTTCATAAAGGTTCTTAAACCGTCCAAGAATGGTTCGCGCGGCGCTGGTTGATAGCTGTTGCGAGACTATGCTTGCAGTCAGAGTTTCGAAGTAGCGGCGGTTTGGCTGCAAACGGCAGGGTGAGTGCTTGCGGATGTATGGGCGCAGCACCGGGTCTCGCTTTGTGAGGTGCTTTTCCGCGAGCCGCATGTGTTCGGCAAATGCAAGTCGAGTCGGCATCTTCCTCCGGCCCCCTAGCTGTATTTCAACCAACGTGCAAGCTCTGGCAGAGTGGGCCTCTTCCCGTACATAAGTATGCCGACCCGATAGATCTTGCCAGCCAGCCAGACCGCACCGAGGATGGTTCCAATCATGAGTATCAGCGAAAGACCAATCTGCCACGCTGGTGGTTGGCTCAGACAGATACGCATGAACATGATCACCGGCGTGAAGAAGGGAAAGAGCGAGAGCGCCATCGAGAGGGTACTGTTGGGGTTGCGCAGCACCACACTGGAGAAGATCATTGGCATGACAAGGAGCATCGTGATCGGCATCTGCATCTGCTGCGCGTCTTCGTCGCTTGAGACGATCGCTCCGATCATCGCGTAAAGGGTTGCGAAGAGGAAGTAGCCCAGCAGAAAATAGACGACGAAGAAGATCATGACCATGGCCGAGACACGGGGCACCTGGAAAGAACCCATTGTCGACATGTTCGCAGCTGCGAAACCGCTCAGCAGGAAGGCAGAGGCTGCCCAGACAGCGTACTGAGTCAAGCCGACAAGACCAATGCCGAGCAGCTTGCCCATCATCAGTTGAAACGGTTTCACCGAAGAGAGCAGCACCTCGACAATGCGCGACTGCTTCTCCTCAATGACGCCCCGCAGCACCATCATCCCGTAAACAAGGATCGTGATGTAGAGAATCATGAGCAGGGCGTATGCGAGGACGAACGTCTGGCCGCGCTCGCTCTCGCCGCGTTGATTGACAAGCTCAAGATCGATCTCGCGGGTCAGGCTCCTGACCTGATCAGAACTGATTCCGGCCATGGCGAGACGGCGCTCAGTGATGGCCGAATTGAGCGCATTCTCGATCCGACGGCGGTTGGCAAAGTCGCTGACGTTCTTCGCGTGAAAGGATATCTTGTCCCGATTCAGGACATCATGCGGCAGGACGAGGTAGCCAGCAATCTGATTCTGTTTGATGCGTTCATTGAGCGCAGGCATGTGCGATTCGAGAGATTCACTCAGTGGAACGACCTCGTAGTTGACGGTGTACTGGTCCGCCCGCGCATTCTCCTCATTGAGCAGTTGGTCGACCCGGGTGATGAGCTGAGCGTCACCGGTTTGATCGAGAACAATCAGCTTGAGGGCATCGCTGCTGTTGCCTCTTGTCATGAAGATCGGGACGAGTACAAAGGACATCATGAGCAACGGACTGAGAACCGTCCCGATGATGAAACCCTTTGAACGCACGCGGGTCACGTATTCACGCCTGATGATCGCAAGAATCTTGTCCATGTCCTAGTTCCGCGGCCCCGTTCGGGCTTGATGAGGTCGTTCCTCGGGGTGCGCAAAGATGAGCAGCGCGTCACTGACTGGCCGCTCGCCGGTTTGATCAGAAGGCCGATTAACAACCTTGTCCCGAATGACCATGGTCGTTGACCCGCCGCCATCGAGGTTGATCGCTTCGGCGCACCCCAGTTCCACCATGAGCGCGGTCAGCTCCGCAATGGTCATGCCGACACTCAACGACGGTTGCCGGCCGTCGACCGTAATGAACAATAGACGACCGTTTCGCGTGATGCCGACCGCTGTCCGTGGGTGACGCGATTGGATGAGTGATTCGCTGAAGGATGTAAACTCCGCCCCGTCCGCGGGCTTGCCGTGTGAGACGAGTTGTGGGCCGCCGCCGATCGAGAATCCGACCTTGAAGGGGACTGCCGGAATGCGCGTTGTTGTCATCGAGATTGTGACACTCTGTCGGGTGCGGAAGTTTTTCTCGATCCAGGCCTTCGCCGTTCCTGCCGCTGAGAGGACGTAGCCGTGGTCTGGAATGACCTGACTCCCACGCGATGTGATCGAAGTGACGCGACTCCCGACGACCACGACCTCGATCCCCTCTGGTCTCGTCAGCGTTGTGCGATGGAACTCCGGGGTATAAAGAATCAGCTCATCGGTCTCTCTCGGCCGGTTGATTCCGTCGATTTTCCGTGAGGAATTCGAGACTCGAACCTCCGCATCGGAGGCGACGCGCGTGATGGCCGCCCGGATGCCGCTCTTCTCGAAGGCAACCGAAAGACCCGCGCGATTGGGGACTGCCTCGCTCAGCAGTCTGCCGCTGCGGAAGAAGACACCCACTGGCTCCCCGCGGACGATACCCGTTGTCCGAAAGTAGCCGCCGTTGATCGCAGCGAGCGCTCCGTGTCGCTGAGCAATGGAGCTTGTGGTCTCCGCTCCAACGATCTCATCAAGAGCCAGCGCGACGTCCAGCCTCGCGCGAGTCGGGTCTATCTCCAGAATATTGATCAGCCAGCGATCCTTCTCGGAACTCGTCGCACTCCCGGGGGTTTCGCGGACTTCGCGAGGGCGCGTCCTGACAATCACGGTGTGTTCGATGCCCGGAACAACGGTCTCTTTCCGGATCTCATGATCAGGATCCTGCGCCGCTCCCGTCAGTGAGATGAGAAGCGCCTGAATCGCGACCAGGATGACGAGCGACGCCAGCGCCTCCGGTGGGGCAGCATGCCTTCGATTTCTCACAGCGGTCTTCGCTCGAGTTGCTTTGCTTCGTCCCAGAGCTCGTCCATTTCTGCGAGCTCCAACTCCGGGAGAGTCCGGCCCTGACTGCTGACACTCTCTTCAATATGGCCAAAGCGACTTCTGAATTTTCGATTGGTCCCTTTGAGAGCGACCTCTGGCTCAACACCAAGTTTGCGTGCGATGTTGACGAGGACAAAGAGGAGGTCGCCCAACTCACCAGCAACGGCCGACGCATCTCGCGGCGTCCGTGCGACCTCGGCTTCCAGTTCTTCGGTCTCTTCCTCGAGCTTTTTGAAGACTTCCGCGAGTGAGGGCCAGTCAAAGCCGACGCGAGCAGCCTTGGCAGTCAGTTGATGAGCCTCGAGCAGGGCAGGGAGTCTCGCAGATACTCCGTCGAGAAGCGATTTCCTCGGCTCGCTCAAGTCTCCAGAATCCGCACGCTCAGCCGCTTTGATTGTCTCCCAGTTGACCAGTACCTCGGCAGTCGAGGAAACACTGGCATCCCCGAAGACGTGAGGATGACGCCGGGTCATTTTGTCATGCACCCTGGTGATCGTCTCTCGGATATCGAACTGGCTGCTTTCAGCGGCAACCTGCGCGTAGAAGACGATCTGAAACAAGAGGTCGCCAAGCTCGTCGCGGAGGTGTGGCCAGTGCTCGGCCTCGCTCGCCTCGATGACCTCCCACGCTTCCTCGAGAAGCATCGGCCCAAGGGTCGTGAACGTCTGTTCGCGGTCCCACGGACAGCCATCGGGAGCGCGAAGGCGCGCCATGAGGTCGACAAGGTCCTGAAAAGTCTTGTACTCCGGCATGATCGCAATTCCGCGCGCACTATAGCAAATGCGCGGAGAAGCCTACAAGCACGTCGCCACTCGGCTGAGGTGTGCTAATCTCTCACTCACGAGTCGCGGTGAGACTCGAACAGACGGAGGCGCATCGGGTCTGGTGACTTGCGCGGACTTCAAATCCGTTGGGCGTATTCGAGAGAATGCGTTGGTCGGGTTCGATTCCCACACGCCTCCGCCACCACCTCCGCTATTACCCCCGCTATTACCCCCGCTATTAAATGACGCCGAGCTCTTTGAGCGCTCTGCGGATCTGCTCATTTGTCGCCCGTTCGTAGGTCTTCGGATTGAAAAAACGGTGGGTGACCAGCCCCTGTTTGTTGATGATGTAGGTGACTGGATAGGGGATCCCGGGTTTGAATTCGGCGGGATTGTTGATGCCGTACCGGTCAATTGTCGCGTGTTCCCGATCTTCGAGCAGCAGAAAGTCGGCTTCTCCGGGGAATTTGCTCAGTTCAATCAATGTGTTCTGCGTGTCGGCCCGTGAGTCGGGGCTGACTCCAATAATCTGGACGTTCTGTTTTTCTCGACTACTTAAAAGCCCTTTCAGATTCCCCAACTGCCCAGTGCACTGGCCGCAAAAGAAGCCACGATAGAAGACCAGAACAACAGTCTTCTTTCCCTGACGGTCGGAGAGGCGATGGGTGACGCCATCGTGATTGGTGAGGGCGAAGTCCGGTGCCGGCATCCCGGGTCTGACCCGTTCGAGGTCCGTCACCCTTGGATCGACCGAAGGGGCGACATCGACGGTCGGCGTCGCGATGGGCGCAGTCACAGATTCGAGCGAAGCCTCCTTCTGACACCCGGCAAGGACTCCGGCCAGAAGCACCGCGGTGGCCTTGAGAAAAACCTTCAATCCTTCTCCGATCCTTTGACTGGCTTGGTCTTCGTCAAACGTTTGGCCTCACGGCGGACTTCGGCTGGATCGTGAAGCAGCAGTGGCTGAATCTCCGGAATCCTCGGGCCGATGACGTACCGCTCGAGGAGGTAGAGTCCGCCGGCGACGGCGAGCGCAATCGCCACCGCGATTAACAAGATAAAGCTCACCTGGCGGACATGGCCAATGAGAACGGAAACCGCGCCGCTAAAGAAGAATCCTGCTCCCGCGAGGAGCACTGACCAGACCCAGCAACTGACCAGCGTCAGCGGGCCAAAGCGCCGAAAGGGCATATGCGCGAAGCCCCAGAAGATAGCGCTCGCGGTTCGTAAACCGTAGACATATTTGACGAGGAAGACGGAGAAGAGGCCAAATCGGGCGGAGAGCTGCTCGAGTCGCGGCTGAGCGCGCTCGTAGAATCGGTTGCTCCTGATCTTCTGTTTGCCGGTATAGCCGATGAGGTAGCTGAGACAATCGCCGACAAACCCGCCGATAGTTCCGGTAAGCACGGCTTCGCCAAAGCTAAAAAGACCGTAATGCGCCAGCACTCCTGCGAACAGCAAAGAGAGATCACCCTCGATCATGACACCGAAGAAGACCGCCCAGAGGCCATACTCTCTAATCAGGTTCTCGATTACCATCGATGAATTCGGATAAAGCGCACTACCCCCGCAAGGCTCAGGTCAGTGACAAGCCCGGGCAGTGCGGCGTGCGTAAACGCGAGTTAAGATACTTGATGCGGTCTGACAGCGTGGGCGCTGATGTCGCCATACCTTTGGTACAGACCGGCGAACTCACCTTCACCGCCGATGTCCTCACCAGCGGAGG
>JANNRD010000082.1:0-6223 GCA_031401095.1 Acidobacteriota bacterium | reverse complement strand
TACCGTGGGTTTGTCAGTCTTTGGGGAAGGCTCTTTCAATTGGTCCTCACACCGGTTCTGCTGCACTCGGGCAGTGTCGAGTATCAAAATACACTGGCCGTTCTCGGCACGGGTTCGGAACTCAATCGGGAGAAGGCCGAGGATGTCAAACGCCGCATTCACAGTGACGTGCTTTTTCTCGCTAACGACCGGCTCTATGCGTCGTCGCTGCCCCCGTCGCTGGAAGAACAGGCAACAGCGACTGCGCTCTCGGCTGATGTCAAGAGGGCCGGCCCGACGCGGCCGGCTGAGATCGGGCTCAACGGTGAGCCTTTCCTTGCGTTCGCCAGCGACCTTCCGGGTTACGCAAACGAGCGGATCGGTCAAGTCGTAATTCTCAGATCCCTGGCCGGTGCCGGGCGACTCTTCCAGGAAATCTCGAATCGGCTCGTGCTTCTCTGGACTCTCAGTATCGCGCTGGCACTCATTCTCAGCTACCTGACTGCGCGCCGGATTACGCGCCCAATCGATGCTCTGGTCGCTGGTGTCGAAGAGTTTGCGCGTGGCAACGATCGTTACCTAGTCCCAACTGACGTGAGCGGCGAGATTGGGGCGCTTGCACGCTCCTTCGATGCCATGCGCAGCTCGCTCAAGCGAACGCAAACTGCGCTGTTGCGAAGCGAGCGAATGGCGACAATCGGTCAGATGGCGAGTTCGATTGTGCACGATCTACGCAATCCGCTTGCAACCATCGCGACTGCCACCGAGGTGCTCAATCGCGATGGGCTCGAGCGTGAAAGGCAACAGGTGCTGCTCGAGAGTCAGATGCGGGCGACTCAGCGCATGAATTCCATGCTCGGAGAACTTCTGGAGTTTTCCCAAGGGTCTTACAGCCTCGATATCTCCGATCGCGGGTTGTCTGAGATCGTGACGCGGGCTGTGTCCGAGATCCAGTCTCAGATGACGCGAGCGGCAGCGACCGTCAGGATTGAGATTCCGGAAAATCTCCGCGTCCCGGCCGATGGCGAGCGGCTCCGCCGCGTGTTTGAGAATCTGCTGCTCAATGCAGTTCAGGCAATGTCTGGCGGTGGCGAGATAGTGATTCGCGCGAGACCGGTCGCGAACCGCCCAGGTTTTGTGCGCGTCGATGTCATTGACAACGGTAGTGGGGTTCCCACCGAGATTCGTGAGCGGATATTTGAGCCCTTCGTCAGCTACGGAAAGACGCGTGGCACCGGGCTCGGGCTGGCGATTGCACACCGGATCGTGGCTAGCCACGGCGGCGAACTAGGGCTCGAAGGCAATGCTCAAGAGGGGCCGGAGATGGGGTCGTGCTTCTTTGTCGTTTTGCCGCTGGTAGAAACGTAGAGCGGGTGGCCGGTAGTCCAGGACGATGGCCACCGCGGATTCGGAACGCCACTTTTGGATAAAATTGGGGGAGGCGAGCAATGAAATCGATTGCGAAACTGCTGATGGTGTGCTTGAGCCTGATGCTCGGCGGCCCTGTTAGCTTGGCGGCCGAAGGATCATCTGACGGGTCACCTCGCATCGCATCACCGCATTCTACCGGAAGCCATGACAAGCCAGGCCACCCACTCAAAGATGCGGGTCCTTCGCGAGACGATCTGGTTGAGATGGTCCGCCGGGCACAGGAGACGGCAGATGAGGCTCGCGATGAGGCCCGTCGCGTGAGGGCCGACTACGAGACGCTCCTCACACAGATGAAGGAAATGAGGGCGGCGCTCAACCGTACTGAGGGGCCGGTCTCCGTCCAGCCACTGGTCGAGTCGGCCGGGCAATCTCAGGCTCCCTTGTTGAGCGAGCGCCTGGCAAGGACGGAAGAGCAGGTCGAGATCCATACGGCGCAGATCAAGGAGCAGGCTCAAACGAAGGTCGAAAGCGAGTCAAAGTTCAACGTCAAGTTGTCGGGTATGATTCTCTTCAATTCCTTCTACAACAGCGACGGTATCCAGCGTGTAGAACCTCTTACTGCGCTACAGAGGCCTCCCGGAAGCAGCGGCGGCACCTTTGGTTCGACGTTCCGCCAGACACGGCTGGCGCTTGCAATCGGTGGCCCGCGCGTGGCAGGCGCTCGTTTGAGCGCTGAGATCGATTTCGATTTCTATGGAGGAACGATCGGACAGGTCGAGGGCGACGTCCTCGGTGCTCTTCGGATACGAACGGCATCGGCGAGACTGGATTGGACCCGCACCTCGATCACGGTTGGGCAGGAGGCGCCAATCATCTCGCCGCGAAATCCGACATCACTGGCAGCCGTCTGGTTCCCGGCCTTGAGCGGGGCGGGCAATCTCTGGCAGTGGCGTCCAAGCGCCTCAATCGAGCATCGCTTCCGCGTCGGAGAGTCAGGTCGGTTGGTCGTGCAAGGTAGCGTCCTGCCTCCGTTTGGTGAGTCTTATCTTGGGGTTTCACTGAGAGGAACTCCCTCATACGAAAGCAGGCTGGCGTGGCGCCGCAGTCTCGACACAGAGAAGAGCATCGAGATCGGCGTCGGAGGTCATTACGGCCGCAGGGACCTGTACTTCAATCGGAAGGTCGACGACTTTATCGTCTCAAGCGACTGGTTGATACCGTTCGGCAGCAGGTTTGAGTTCAGTGGGGAGTTCTACCACGGTCGAGCCGTTGGTCTTGGTGAGCAGAGCGGTGGACGTATCGACCGTATCTATTCGTACAACGGACCAATTGACAACCCGCGAACAGCTGTTCGCGGGGTCCGGTCCAGCGGGGGGTGGGCACAGTTGACAGTTACGGCGTGGAGCGCGCTGGAATTCAATTTCGCTTACGGGCAGGAGGACCCCAACAACAGCGATATTCGCTTTGGAATCCCGAGCGCGACAGCTCGCTACAAGAACCAGGTCACCTCAGCCAACTTCATCTATCAGCTCAAGCCGACGTTTCTGGTCTCTCTGGAATACCGGCGCCTCTGGACGGACTACTCTTCGGCGAGGGCGAGGACCGACCACTATGGTGCCGCGGTCGCCTATGTCTTTTAGGCACAGGAACGCCGAGCTCTCGCTCGGCGTTCCTGTTGGTCTGATTCGCTAACTCCGGTATTGTCTCAATCCTCTTCGGGTTTGCCCTTCTTCTCGTCACGGAGTACGGCCTTCCGGCTGAGTTTGATCTTGTTGCCTTCGACACCGATGCACTTGACGAGAATCTGCTGTCTTTCCTTTAGTTCGTCACGGACATCACGGACACGGTAGTCGGCGATCTCTGAGATATGCAGGAGGCCCTCGGTGCCCGCGAAGATCTCAACGAAGGCGCCGAAATCGACCAATCGAGTGATGGTCCCGAGATAGCTCTTGCCAACTTCGGCCTCGGCGGTCAGTTCGCGAATGATCTGCATTGCCTGGTCCGCAGCATCGCCACTGGCTGTCGCGATTGAGATGCGGCCAGAGTCCTCAACGTCGATCTTTGCTCCGGTCCTTTCGACGATCGAGCGGATCATCTTGCCGCCTGGTCCGATGACGTCGCGAATCTTGTCCACCGAAATCTGCATCGTCAGGATGCGCGGCGCATAACGGCTGATCTCACCACGTGGTGCATCAAGCGCTTCCTGCATCTTGTCGAGAATATAGAGGCGGCCCTTGCGCGCCTGCTCCAATGCCTCGGCGAGGATCTGCGCATTGAGGCCCGTGACCTTGATGTCCATCTGGAGGGCGGTGATGCCAGCGCGCGTCCCCGCGACCTTGAAGTCCATGTCACCGTAGTGATCTTCGGCGCCGGCGATGTCACTGAGGATTGCATACTTCTTGTCCTCCTTGACTAGGCCCATGGCAACACCCGCCACTGGAGCCCTGATGGGTACGCCAGCGTCCATTAAAGCGAGGACGCCGCCGCAGACCGTTGCCATCGACGATGAGCCATTCGATTCAGTGATGTCCGACACAAGGCGGACGATGTAAGGCCATTTGTCTTCTCCCGGCATGACCGCGTCAATCGCGCGGTGCGCCAGCGCGCCATGACCAATCTCACGACGGCCAGGGCTCCCTGTCCGCCCGGTCTCTCCGACGGAGAATGGCGGGAAATTGTAGTTCAGCATGAAGCGGCGCTTGACCTCGCCAACCTCGAGGCTGTCAATGTACTGCACATCCTGCGAGGTTCCGAGAGTTACGGTGACGACGGCCTGCGTTTCACCCCTCGTAAAGACGGCTGAGCCGTGGGTCCGCGGCAGCCAGCCGACCTCGGACGAAATCGGACGGATCTCCGAGAAGCGCCGACCGTCCGGTCGCCGGCGATTATTGAGAATATCGTCGCGGAAGACACGCTCTTTGAGGCGGTCGAAGAGTTCGGCCGCTTCCACGCGTTTCGCAGCATCGTCCTCGGGTACACTCTCGATAACCCTCTTCTTGAGCTCGTCAATTGCTGCATAGCTCTCGATCTTGCTCTTGTTCTGAACGCTCAGGGCTTCTCGCAGATCGGCGGCGAACTTGTCCTCGATCTCCTTCAGGAACTCTTCGTTGACTGACGGGGGGACGTACTCGCGTTTCTTGATTCCAAGCGCATCGTACATCGAGCGCTGAAGCGCACATAGCTTGCGGATTTCGCCGTGCGCGAAGAGGAGAGCCTCAACGATCACCTCTTCGGTCACCTCTTTGGCGCCTGCTTCGACCATGACTATCGCTTCCTCAGTCCCGGCTACAATCAGATTGAGCTGCGACTGGCGGATTTGGTCATAGGTTGGGTTGACGACATACTTGCCATCAAGGAGACCGACGCGGACACCACCGACGGGCGTCGTAAACGGGATGTCTGAGAGAAACAGGGCGGCCGATGCGCCCGTGATCGCCAGGACATCGGGGTCGTGCTCGTTATCGGCCGACAGTACCATCGAGATGATCTGGGTCTCGAACCGGTATTTCGCGGGAAAGAGTGGTCTCAATGGCCGATCAGTAAGTCTTGAAGTGATGATTTCCTTTTCGGTTGGTCTGCCTTCGCGTTTGAAATAGCCACCTGGAATGCGGCCCGCCGCATACCCGTATTCTCGGTAATCGACCGTCAGTGGGAAGAAATCGAGGCCGACCCTCGGTTTACGGCCCGAGACAGCGGTCACAAGGACCACCGTATCACCCTGAGTTACGAGGACGGCGCCATCAGCCTGCTTGGCGATCCGCCCGGTTTCAATCGTCAACTCGCGACCACCCAAATTTATTGCCTGTTTCAGATACATTCTTGCTTCTCCTATGCACAATCTGCCGATCTCGGCCCCTGGTCCCAAGCTCCTTCCAAGGAGCATTCTGGTTCAGTTTCTCGTACCATCCCACATCGGGACATGGGGCGATCACGGCTTGCAAACCGCATCAAATACAAAAAAGCCACAAGCGAAACCACTCCTAAAATGACGGAGTCGAGCCGCTGCGGCTTCGAAAAAGAGTAGATTTTCAGTCTCGACGAAATGCTCAGAACGATCGTTCACGCTAGCGCTCAACGCAGCTTACACAGGTGATGGCGCTGAGGAAGAAACTCATGAGCGTTCCCACTCGGGCCCCACTTGTGAGGGGCGAGCCCGGAACCTCTGCCGTCACATTCGGCCGCAATACCAGCGCGGCGCCTCGACGAGGCGCCGCCTGAAATGTTAACGTCTGATTCCCAATCTGCCGATCACGTCGTGATAGCGATTAATGTCACGACGCTTCAGATAATCCAGCAGGCTACGCCGCTGGCTGACCATCTTGAGCAACCCACGCCTCGAGTGATTGTCCTTGACGTGGGCCTTGAAATGAACTGTTAACTCGTTAATTCGCTTTGTCAGCAGCGCGACCTGGACCTCTGGCGAACCTGTGTCGGTTTGGTGCGTCTTGTATTGAGAGATGATCTCAACCTTTGATTCTTTTGCTAACGACATTACTGACTCAACTGCCTCCGAACTCAAAATCTTTAGAAGCCTTAACTTGTCGCAGCAGGGTACCACAGCAATCTGCCGCTGTAAAGCGACACACCGCCTCAGTTGTCTCAGTTCGTCTTCATGTGCCAAACCAGCGAAATGAACCAGTTAATGAACCAGTTAATGAACCACAGAGACTCAGAGACACAGAGAAAGCGCAGAGAAGAAATATGAGAGGTGGAGAGGCTCCTACAACCCCTCTGAGGGTGTAAATAATTTTGTGTAAACGGTCATCAAGGCAATAGACTTTGAAGTGGAAGGAGCCGAGATGCTGATTGACACAAAGCTGATTGACGAACTGCTCAAGAACTACCAGAAGCCGGAGGACATAATCGGTGAGAA
>JANNRD010000081.1:0-3670 GCA_031401095.1 Acidobacteriota bacterium | reverse complement strand
GCCCCACCCTTGTTCCGTTCGTAGACGTACGCTGAACCTTTGAGATTGTTGGCGGTGCGTGCCCCGACGACGACAGTGTCGCCGCTGATCCCGACCGCGACGCCAAAGGAGTCAAACGCTTCCCCACCCGCGGCGATCAGTTTTCTGACCTCGCCCCAGTTGTCGGCCCCGCCCTTGTTCCGTTCGTAGACGTAGGCTGAACCTTTGCCTGTCGCGTCATCCAACGCCCCAACGACGACCGTGTCACCGCTGATCCCGACCGAGAAACCAAAGGCGTTATTCGCGACGCCGTCGGAGGCGGCAAATTTCCTCGCCTCAGTGAAGATCTGATGCTGGCTTGCTTCAACCGAAGCTTTGATCCGATCAAACAAGCCGAGTTGCTTGAGGTAATCAAGAGCGGGCGCGCCCTGCAGGGCCCGACTGTTCTCGCGTGCAGAGAAGTCCGATGAACGGGTGCTTGCCGCCACGCTGGTTCGGCCGGCGTCAATCGCGATTGACGCGACAGCGACAAGAATGGCGAGGAGGATCAATAACGCCTGTCTGAGTTTAGGTGAAGAGTGCATGGCATGGCCAGCCTACCGGCAGAAGGCAACGGTCGGTATCACATAATTGTGGTAGGCGTGGTGGTGAATGGGCCCTGGGCGGGGAAGTGCAGCTGGTGTTTCAAATCAGCCTCTCCCTGAGGGCACGAACGACGGCCTCGGCAGCACTATGGACGTGGAGCTTCCTGTAGATCGCGCGGATATGCGTCCGAACCGTCTCGACGCTCATTTCAAGGTGGCTGGCAGCCTGCTTGTAGGAGAGGCCTCGAACAAGGCATTGCAACACTTCCTGTTCGCGCCCGGTGAGGTCCAGTCTCGTCGGCGAATCCGAACCGTGGGGCGAGACTGACGGGCGACTCTGACGCACCAGCGAAAGCAACGTCCGCGCGACCCCAGGAGTGAGCGGCGCACCTTCGCTGGCGATCATTCTGAGTTGTGAGAGCAGTTCGGCAGCGGGAGTCTTCTTGAGAAGATAACCCTCTGCACCGGCCACTATGGCTTCGACGATCGTCGCAGGGTCCTCGAAAACGGTGAGCACGACGATGGCCAACTCGGGCAATCTCGCCTTCAACTCTCGGGTTGCATGGATGCCGCTCAGGCCCGGGAGCTCGATGTCCATCAAGACGAGCTTCCACGGGGGCCGCTCACCTGATTCGAGCAGTCGGTCTACTTCGTCGATCGCGCGGCGCGGTGATCCGAAGCTCGCTGCGAGCGAAAAGCCCGGCGCGTGCATAAACAGGGTCTCCAGACTCGAGCGATAACGGGGGTCGTCCTCGATGATGGCGACGCTCAGATCCAAAAGGCTGCTCCTTGCTGCTGTCTCAAAAATAAGCGAGTCTCCAGCATCCAAAGACGGTTCAGAAAAAAGGCTACGGTGTCTCAACTAGTGGGTCAATACCATAATGATGTTAGCCACCAACCTCACATCGCTCGCCGCTCCTTTGCATCAGGTGAGAAGACCACCGAGACGGTGGTGCCGGCTTCCTTTTCAGAAGACCAGCTGATCTGGGCGCCGATTTGGGCTGCTCTTCGGCGCATGCTGATGAGGCCGAGCCCCGCGCCATCCGGGCGGTGGTCGTGGTTCCCCATTCCGCAGCCGTCATCCGAGATCCAGAGTCGCCACGCTCGACCCGCTGGCGAGATCCCAAGTACGACGCGGTGCGCCTTTGCGTGACGCGCGGCGTTGTGTAACCCTTCAGAAGCGATGAGCAGCAGGTTGTGTCGCGCTGCGAGCGAGAGATCAACGCGGGGCCAGTGCTCCGGGAAAGTGGTCTCGAATGCCTCGCTGCCGTCGGGAAATAACCGGGAAGCACGCTGAGTCAATCGGTAAGCAAGGCCCTCGAGCGTTGCCGAGTCTGGACGCAACGACCAGACGATATCGGTCAGCGCGTTGCCTAATTCCGCGGCTGTGTCCACGATCTTGCGGGCCAACTCCCGTCGCTGGTCTTCCTTGACGTTCTCCGAAGCCGCAACACCAGACAGAATACCTATACTGCCGAGGCCCGAGCCTAGCTCGTCGTGCAGGTCCATGGCGATGACAGCGCGTTGACGCTCGAGCTGCAGGAGGACAGCGACTCTCTCCCGATGGGCAGCGAACAGCCCAACTGCGATCAAGAGCACAAATCCCGTCATCGCCCACCAGCGCAGATACCACGGGCTGAGTACCTCGAAAACAATCCGCGCCGGTTGCGCCGACCAGTTGATACTATCAAGCGATGCCCGCACCTCTGCTGCGTAGTGACCTGGTCTGAGATCAAAAAATCGGAAAACAGCCTCTCCGCTTGTCGAATCAGTCCACCTATCATCGGGACGAAGCCGGTACTGGTACTTCAGCAATCCAGGGCTGCGATACGAGAGCGCGGCAAAATGCAGCTCGATCTGATTACTATCGAAAGCGAGTCTCGGAGCGGCTCCCGAATCAAGCAAACGGCCGTTGACCATGAACGCCGTCTGCTTGATGCGGGGTGGTTCCGGATGGGCACGGCGTGCGTCGGCCCTCATCCTCACAACACCCGCGCTGGTCGCAATCCACAGCGTGCCGTCAGCTTCCTCGATCAAGTCCGAGATAGCGGTTGCCGGCAGACCTTGCCAAACATTGAGTTCTTCGATGACCTCCCATCCGTCGTCGAGGTCAGGCCGTTCAGCGACTCGGACGACGAATCCCGTGCCCAGGACCCACATTCCTCCGGACTGCGAGGGGACCAGATTCGGGACCGCAGACGCAGGCAGCTTTTGCGACGCTGGTATCGCTTTCCACCGCCCTGACTGATAGCGCCATACACCGCCGCCGACCCAGTGCGCGACCCAGATATCGCCTAAGGGAGTTTGGATGATCCTTGAGAATTGGGTAGCTTCATCGATCTCGTCACAGACCCACGACGCCCGCCCACCGGACGACACAGCCGCCGCCGGCGCGTGGCAGATTCTGTTATCTGACGTCACCCATAGCTCACCTCGAGAATCTTCAAGCACCTGGTCAACGGCCTCGACATTGTCTGGTTTGCCCAGCGAGAGAGGAGCGGATTCCTCTTGCTTTGTCTTGAAGAGTCCGCGATCAGTGCCGATCCACAGGGTTCCGTCTGACGCCCGAGCAGAGCTGAGCATGATCCCCGAGTTGTACACCGGGTATCGTTTGAATCGCCCTGCAACCCGTTGAAGAAAATCATCGCGGTGCTTGCCCCAGAGTCTACCCGCGCCGTCGACTATCAAGGGCCACTTGTGTTCCAGCTTCTCATCGAGTAGCACCTTCCATTTGCCGCTCACCGCAGTCAGTCTGCAGAGTCCACCCCAGGTCGAGATCCAGACACCCTCTTCGGTCCTCGCCAGGTATCGCACGGACGGCAGTGGTAATCCGTCCTTCTGACTCCACAAGACAGTTTCGGGTTCGGGAATCTGGACCAGCCCCTCCGCGGTTCCCGCCCAGAGGCTTCCCTCGTGGTCAACCAGGCTGGCGCCGCCCGGGATCCCCTCCGCCGGGCCGAGCAATTCCGGTCCTTCTCCCGCCCTCAGCGCCACTACTCCGCTGTCATAAGCTGCCCACACAGTCCGGCCCCGCAGGACGAAGTGGTTGAACCTTGCCTCAACAAACGCGCGTTCAGTGGTGTGCCCGTCTCGCAGTTCCAGAAGGG
>JANNRD010000080.1:0-3026 GCA_031401095.1 Acidobacteriota bacterium | reverse complement strand
CTCTGCGTCTCTGTGTCTCTGTGGTTCATGTCTCGCGCTTGCGGTGGTTCATGTCTCGGGCAATCCAGAATCGGAATAGAATGAGGCGTAATGAAGATATTGATTGTTGATGACGAAGCGCATCTGCGCATGCTGATCCAGCAGACGCTCGAGGAACTTGAAGACGAAGGTGTTGAGCTGTTGACAGCGACCAATGGTGAGGAAGCCCTTGAGACCATTAAGGCGGAAGCACCGCAGCTTGTTTTTCTTGATGTCATGATGCCCAAAAAGAGCGGGTTCGATGTTTGCAACATGGTCAAGAACGAACTCCAGATGAAGGGTGTCTACATCATCCTCTTGACGGCAAAAGGACAGGAGTTCGACAAACAAAAAGGTCTGGAGGTGGGTGCGGACCTCTATTTGACGAAGCCTTTTGATCCGGACCTTCTGCTCGCGAAGGCCAGGGAAGTTCTGGGTATCTGAAGATGTCCAGAATCAGTCTCAGGAATCTGATTGGTGGTAACAAGGACGCTGGTGCGATCATTTCCGCGCTGATTACTGCCATGCATGAGACGGTCCGAATCGAGGATGTCGAGGGCCGTCTGATACTCGGAAAAAGAGGTGGGCATCAAAAACTGAAGCTGCCCGTCACAGTTGACGGCGCCCTGCTGGGCTACGTCATCGGAAACGATGACGCAGCGGTTGGCGAGGTGGCGGAGGTGGGTGCGGTGGCTGACGCGGTAGCGACGTTGGTGGCCCATCTCGGCGCCAGAGAAGCCGAGAAGAAGAATCTCGGAAGTGAGATTCTGCACCTCTATCGCGAGATCAACCTGATCTACAAATTTTCCGAGGGTCTTGCGGCGCAACTCGAAGTCACTGCGGTCGCAGACATGTCGCTCAGCCAGGCGCGGCAACTGATCGCCTCCACCTGCGGATCGGTCATGATGCTCGATGAGAAGACCGGCCGGCTGAATCCCGTGGCAAGCTTCGGCACGCCTTTGTGTGGTGCGGATGGAGTTCTGCTTGGCGAGGGCCTCCTCGGAGCAATTGCCGAGCGAGGAAGCGGCGAGATTGTCAACGAGGTGGGACGAGACTCGAGGTACGTCGCGGATGTACACGCTATTAGCTCGTTGATCTGTGCGCCACTCAAAGTTACCGAGCGTCTGCGCGGAGTGATAGTCCTCGCCAACTCCGAACCCGCACACTACAAAGCGGGAGATCTCAAGCTATTCAATACGCTCGCTCTGCAGACCGCGACGGCCATCGAGAATGCCGTGCTCTACGAGCAGATGGTTGAGGCCGCTCAGGTCCGTGAGCGCTTGCTGGCGCTTCATAAGGAGCTGGAGGTGGCGAGCGTCATTCAGCAGTCGATTGTCCCGCGCAAGTTCCCGCCATTCCCCGAACGCACCGACTTTGAGATTCTTGCCGAGATGATCCCGGCGAAGGAGGTGGGTGGCGATTTCTTTGATTTCTTTCTCATTGATGACAAGAGGCTCGGGTTTGCCATCGGCGATGTCTCCGGTAAGGGCATCCCGGCAGCGCTTTTCATGGCTGTCAGCCGCACATTGCTTAAGGCAACGGCCCTGAGCGGCTTGTCGCCGGAGGATTGCATCGAGCAAGTTAACCGAGTGCTCACGCTTGAGAGCGCTTCGCACATGTTCGTGACCTGCTTTTACGGGATTCTCGAGACTTCGACAGGTGTCGTCAGCTACTGCAACGCTGGTCACAATCCGCCATACATACTTCGTCGCGACGGCCAGATCCAGATGACTGAAATGACTGGAGGACTGGTCCTGGGGATGCGCGCAAAGACAACCTATCGAGCGAAGCAGATCGAGTTGCAGTCTGGAGATGGGGTCTTTCTGTATACCGACGGAATCACCGAGGCAATGGATCTCGAAAGAAACGAGTATTCCGAGAGTCGGTTGGAGGCGTGTCTCGGCGGACTGCGAGGGTCACGCATGGAGGAGATCATCCGGAGCGTCTTGATCGATGTCCGAAACTTCACCGGTGAAGCGGAACAGACCGATGACATGACGCTCATGATATTGAGACGAAACGGTTAGTTTAGACGGCGAGGGCAGTGGGAGGGTGGCGTTCCTGGGGAGGAATGCGGCCTGAAGAGCGCAGCCCTGGGAACGCTGAGCCCCAGCTCGGCGCCCGAAGACCAGCCATTTACAAGCCAAGGTCGTTCGTCCTGCTACTAATATTGAGACAAAACGGTTAGACGGCGAGGGCAGTTGGAGGGCGGCTATGCTGAGAGGTGCCGAGCTGGGGCTCGGCGTTCCCAGGGCTGCGCTCTTCAGGCCACACACCTCCCCGGAAACGCCGTGCCCCAGCTCGGCGGGCGAAGACCAGCTATTGACAAGCCGAGGTGGTTCGGCCCGCTACTGAATCGCCCCTTACGGATTGGCGAAGCTCAGGTCTGCAACGTATCTTGAGATCACGCGCTCCGCGCTGATGACGATTCCCAGGGTCTTTGGCAGGAACCTGTTGACGCCCTGCGGCCCGTCGGCCCGGTTGAACGGGGAGCCCTTGTCCAGTTCAGCGAAGTTCTCGATCGGAACCAGCGTCACGTATCCGTTCGCATCACCCCCGTAGATCGCCTGCCCCACGAAGTACCCCGACACCCCCGCGCGTTTCATCGTCGGTGTGACCACAGTCTTGACCAGGCTTTCGAACGCGAGGTTGCGACCGGAGGTTACCTTGACGAACGTCACGATCGAGAACTTTGGGGCTCCCGTCATGTTACCCTGAAAGCTGAGGTCAGGGCGCATCAGGTAGGCAGTGGTGTGCGAACTCGCGACCATCCGACGTTGTTTTGCTACCAATGCGCGTGATCCCTCCGCGCCAAGCGCCTTGACCTGCGGGCTGTCACTATCGTACTGGGCAAAGTTCGTGATCGGGGCGACAAAGACATACTCAAACGACTCACCGAAGACGCCAGTCGTCCAGGCCTCGCGAGACTTGAGGCCGCCCTTCTTGATTGCCGGGAGGACCTCATTGCGCTGAAGGTCGAGCCACTCGTTGGCCAGACAAATCTCGAT
>JANNRD010000079.1:0-2929 GCA_031401095.1 Acidobacteriota bacterium | reverse complement strand
ATTTCTTCTCTGTGCTGTCTCTGTGTCTCTGAGTCTCTGTGGTTCATGTCCCTGTGGTTTAGTCTCGCGGTTGAGGCGGCGCGAGCTGCTACTCCAGACTCTGTGGGAGGTCCTGTTCTTCTTCTTCCTCGACCGACGGTCGTCCCCCTTTTGTTGGTCGTTTGATCCCGAACTTATCGAGTCGATACTGCATCGTCCGGAATGAAAGGCCGAGCAGTTTTGCCGCTCGTGTAATATTCCAGCTAGTCTGCTCCATCGCCTGAACGATAAGTGAATGCTCAAGGTCCTCAAAAGATATCCCTTCAGGCGGGAGCTTGAATCCACCCGTACCCTCTGCCTGAATCGCACTACGAATTTCAACCGGCAGATCTTCGATAGTAATCTCGTCACCCTCTGCAAGCAGCAATGCACGCTCGATCGCTGACTCGAGTTGACGCACATTGCCGGGCCACGAATAGTCGAGCAATAGTCTCTGCGCCTCACCCGAGACCTTCATCGGCCTTGATGCGCTTGCCGCATGCTTGCGGAGGAAATATTCGATCAACACTTCCGTGTCATCACGACGCTGACGCAGGGGTGGAACGGTGATCGGGATGACATTGAGCCGGTAATACAGGTCTTCCCGGAAGCGATTGTCCTTGACCATCGCCTCAAGATCACGATTCGTGGCCGCAAGCACGCGAACATCGACCTTGATCGGTCGCGTTCCTCCAACGCGAAGAACCTCCCTCTCCTGGAGCGCGCGCAGCAGCTTTGCCTGCATGCTGATGTTGAGGTCTCCAATCTCATCGAGAAAGAGCGTTCCCTTGTCGGAGATCTCGAAAAGGCCCTTCTTCTCGGAAACCGCACCGGTAAAACTCCCCTTCTCGTGTCCAAACAACTCTGATTCAAGCAGATTCTCATTGATCGCCGCACAATTGACCGCCTGGAAGCGTTCGTTTGCGCGCGGGCTCGCCTTGTGGACCGCGCGCGCGATGCGTTCCTTTCCCGTGCCGGATTCACCTCGAATGAGTACGGTCGAACTCGACCCTGCGACCTTGACGATCATCTTCTTGACGCGTTCCATCGCGTCGGAGACACCGACAATCTCCTCGTCAACCGCCCGCATGCGTGAAACAGCTTCGCGGATGACCTGGAGCAGTTTGGCGCGGTCAAGCGGCTTCTCGAGATAGTCAAACGCCCCGCCACGCAGTGCTTCTTTGACGGTATGGATCGAGCCGTGCGCGGTCATCATAATGACCGGTGTCGCACTGTCGATCTGAGACAACTCATTGAGCAACTGGATGCCATCGATTCCGGCCATCTTGAGATCAGTCAAGACTAGATCAAAGCGCTCACCCTTGAAGCGTCGGATCGCCTCTTGGCCAGAGTTCGCGGTCATGACATCGTAGAGTTGGGCCCCTCTCTCGTCGCGCTCGCCAGCAAGGATGATCTGCAGGATATCGCGCTGGTTCTTTTCGTCGTCAACCACCAGGATTCTTCTCGGGTTCATTCTCTCTCCTCGGCTTTTTTCAAGGCGTGTCACGGAGACTTCCCGGGACTGTACCAGCTCCAGTCTCAACCGGCTCGTGTGGCAGGGCGACCGTAAACGTCGCGCCGGCGCCCGGTTCGCTCGTCACTTCGATGCTCCCGCGATGCTCTTCGATGATCTTCTTCGTCAATGGCAGCCCGAGACCAATACCCGTCTCTTTTGTCGAGTAATATGGCTCAAAGATCTGCTCAATCTCTTGAGGGGTAATTCCCGGTCCGGTGTCTGTGAATTCGATGATCAACTCAGCCTCCGTTGGCCGCAGCCTGACTGCGAGCGTGCCCCCACCGGGCATTGCCTGGATGGCATTGATCATGAGATTCGAGAAGCAGGTCTTCAGTTGCTCCGCGTCCCCGCGCACCGTCGTCGCACAGCCCGCCTCAGCCGTCACGACAAGATTGACGCCCTGCTCGCCAGCCTGCGCCGAGATGAGCACGACCAGTTCCTCGATCAGAACCCGGGCGTCAAGTTCGCGCAGCTTGAGCCGGGCGGGGCGACCATAGCTCAGGAAATCGCTGACCATCCGGTTAAGGCGCCCGATCTCATCCTTGATCATGCCGAGAATATGCGCATCCTCTCCACTCGGTGCAAGGTTCGCTCGCAAATGGTCGATCGAGAGATTGATGAAGTTCAGCGGGTTGCGAATCTCGTGAGCGATTCCCGACGCCAGTCTGCCAACAACCGCCGATTGCTCCGCGCGGCGCAACTGCTCTTCGAGCTCCTTCTTATGGCGCAGATCAGCGAGCATTTCATTGAACGTCAGTGAGAGCGTGCCAATCTCATCGCGTCGCGCCGCGCGGACCTCAAAATCGAGATCGCCATTCGCCACTCGACGGGCCGCGCGTGCCAGCTCCGCAATTGGCCTGGTTGCACGCCGGCTATACCAGGCGATAAGGATGATCAATGCCAGTCCCATCGCTCCGAGCGCGCCGAGCCTGATTTGCGCGACCGAGTCCTTGACCCGTTGGAGCCGATCCATCGAGATGACAACGACAATTGCCCGCTTTCCCTTGTCCGTGGTCAGTGTCGACGTCATTGTCCGCAACTGGTCGCCGCTTGGGTTCTCCTCGTCAAGCTTGATGTCGCCCCGCAGCAAGCGGGGCACATCTTTGACTGCTGCGCGCAACTGACGCCCAAGGTCCGATCTTTCGGTGCTGTCGTAGACTCTACCGTCTGCCTCAACCAGCAGGATGTGCCGGATGATGCTCTTGTCATTGACCACCAGACTTGACTTCTCCGGTTTGTTGATCAGTTCGTAAAGATACGTGCCACTCGAGAAGGATTGATAGACAAGATCGTTGGCGAGTGTGATGGCCTGGATATACTCGTCGACCTGACTCGTCGTCCGTCTCTCGAGGCGCTGATTGACGAGCGACAGGACAAGTGCCGTGACGAGCAGCG
>JANNRD010000078.1:0-2641 GCA_031401095.1 Acidobacteriota bacterium | reverse complement strand
CTTTTCGGCCCGGATCATTTTCTCGAGGCCTGGGACAGATTATAGCACGCTCTCAGGCGTAAACCTTCGGTTGAGCGAGAGGGCCTCCGAGAGACACGCGAGGTACTCGTCGTGCGTCAGATCGATCGCACCGAAACGCCCGATATGAGGTGTTCTCATCTGCACGTCGAGGAGACTGAAGCGCTGAGCACGCAGGCGCTCGACAAGTGCCACGAGGGCCATCTGCGACGCTGAGGGTGCGCGGCTGAACATCGATTCACCAAAGAAAGCGCCCTCAACAGCGACCCCATACAATCCACCGAGGAGTTCTCCGTCGTCATAGAGTTCGACTGAGTGTGCGTGCCCCGCGACGTGCAGCTGACAGTAGAGATCAATCATCTGATTGCTCAGCCAGACTTCTTCAGAAAGCACCTCGCGGTGTCTCGCGCACGCCCGAATGACGGTGCTGAAGTTCTCATTGAAGCCCACCCGAAGAGTGCTTTTTCTGATCAGTTTTCGTAGTGTCCGTGGGACTTCAAACCGGTCATCGAGCGGAATGATCGTGCGCGGTTCTGCCATGAACCACTCGATCGTTCCGTAACGACCGCGCGCCATGGGGAAAAGTCCCTGCCGATAAGCGAGAAGTATCTGCTGTGGCGTGATGCTGGATCGTAAGGTCGACACCGGTCTCACCTCTTTGTCGACGAGTCAGCCGCAAGAATAGACCGACTTCGTCCACGTAATCAACCGGAAGAAGCGCACGCGGAGACGCGCAGCACGTGAATAATCCTGGGTGGCGAGCTGTCCTTAACCGCACATTGTTCCCCTTCGCGTGAGCCTCTCGCCCCCTCCTAGTCAAGCACTCAATCTGCGTGGTATCTTCAGCCTTCATTGAGGAGCGATCTGTAGGGCAGAAGCAATTCGTGAGGCCTCAGATTCGATTTGAAAGGAAGGTCTGACAATGTCGGCGAGCGAGAAGTTGCCAAATTACTACGATGGCCAGTGGCAGAAATCGGATGCGAGTGAAGTACTCGATGTCGTAAATCCAGCGACCGGAGAGGTCATCGCGCGCACACCACTTGGTGGACCGTCAGATGTCAATGCGGTTGTCGAATCAGCCTTTCGCGCGTTTCCCGAGTGGCGCCGGACGCCGCCGGAAGAGCGGATTCAATATCTCTTCAAATTCAAGCAACTGCTTGAAGATCATGTGGACGATCTGGCGGAGTCGATTACGACCGAGAACGGCAAGACTCTGATTGAGGCCAAGGCTGAGTTGCGCCGGTCAATTGAGAACGTCGAAGTTGCCTGCGGCATCCCGATACTCATGCAGGGTTACAATCTGGAGGACGTCGCGAGGGGCATCGATGAGATGATGATTCGACAGCCGCTTGGCGTAGTCGCCGCCATCACGCCGTTCAACTTTCCGGCCATGGTTCCGCTCTGGTTTCTGCCATACGCGATCGCCTGCGGGAACACCTTCATCTCAAAACCATCCGAGCGTGTTCCGATCACCATGCAACGCATAGTCGATCTCCTGCACGAGACAGGGCTGCCGCCAGGTGTTGTCAACATCGTCAACGGCGCGAAGCCCGTGGTTGATGCACTCATCGATCACCCTCACGTCCGCGCCCTGAGCTTTGTCGGCTCGACACCGGTGGCGAGGTACATTTATTCACGCGGTTCCGCCGAGGGGAAGAGAGTTCAATGCCAGGGTGGTGCAAAGAACCATGTCGTCGTGCTCCCGGATGCTGATTTGGAAATGACAACCCATATCGTCGCCGACAGTGCCTTTGGCTGCGCTGGCCAGCGTTGCCTGGCTGTCTCGGTGGCGATTACGATCGGTGAGGCCCGCGATAGCTTTCGCGAGGCAATTGTTGAGCAGGCGCGCGGGATGAGGGTCGGCTACGGACTGGATGAAGGCGTGCAAATGGGCCCAGTCATTACCAATGAGAGTAAGGTCCGCATCGAGGGATTGATCGGTCAGGCAGCTCGCGCAGGCGGCAAGGTTGTTCTCGATGGGCGAGGCACCGGGATCGAAGGCTACGGATCAGGCAATTTCATCAGGCCAACAGTCATTGCCGACCTTGACCCAGCGAGTGACCTGCTGGACACCGAGATCTTTGGACCGGTCCTGACGCTCATGCACGCTGACACTGTCGACGCCGCCATCGGGATTCTGTCACGCAGCAAATACGGGAATGCTGCTTCCATCTTCACCTCGAGCGGCGCGGCTGCGCGAAAGTTTCGCTATGAAGCACCCGCCGGCAATATCGGAATCAACATCGGCGTCGCAGCACCGATGGCTTATTTCCCCTTTAGTGGATGGAAGGATAGCTTTCTCGGTGTGCTTCATGGGCAGGGACACGATGCGGTTGATTTCTACACTGACAAAAAGGTCGTGATTGAGCGCTGGCCGAAGGAGTGGTCCCGGAAGTTCTGAGGAGCTTGCGGGAAAGATGCTCTATCGCAGGTACTGTTTTTCGATGGCGGTGATCTTGGCGACCCGCTTGCCGTGACGGGCTTCACCTTCAGGGGTCTGCAGCCAAACGGTAACGACCTGACGCACTTGCTCGCCTGAGAGCATTCGTCCACCCAGTGTCAGTACGTTAGCGTAGTTGTGTTCCCGGCTGTTCCGGGCTGTGGCCTCATCGTAGCAAAGGGC
>JANNRD010000077.1:0-3294 GCA_031401095.1 Acidobacteriota bacterium | reverse complement strand
GAGACACAGAGAAGAGCACAGAGGAGAGATGGAAAGGCAAGCTGAGCTCTACAAGCCCGTGTAGTTTTCTCTGTGCTCCTCTCTGTGTCTCGGAGCCTCTGTGGTGAGAGACCCAACAATGGTCATCCGGAGCTGATCGGCCTTCTCGATCACCTCCTGACGGTCAAAGATCAAAGTCCGGTCCGCGCTCACAGAAAGCGCTGTGACGTGACAAGCTTGCATCGTCTCGACCGTGTCCAGTCCAATCACGGGAACGTCAAAGCGCATATCCTGACGCGGCTTCGCGACCTTGACAACCGTCAATGGTCTGCCTCCAACCAGCTCAGATGCTCGCCGCATGGTCGCATCGGTCCCCTCCATTGCTTCGATAGCAACGACTGCCTGCCCCTTGAGGACTATTGTCTGGCCAAGGTCGAGGCGCGCCAGCTCTTGCGCGATATGAAGCCCATACTCGACGTTCGCAGTTTCCTCCTTCGTGGGTCGGCGGCGGCTGAGGACACCCTCCCTTGCCAGAAGTGGGGAGAGAAAGGTCGTCGAGTCGATGAGTTCAATGCCTTCTCTCGCCAGCTCATCCGCAACGGCTCCGATAAGACTGTCTGTGTTGCGGCGCTTGAGGCGGGCAAGGAGCCGTCCCATCCGGAGATCCGGTAGCGCATTGAGCCTGAAGATCTGCACGTGTTTGACCTGACCGGCCATGATGACGCGCGTCACACGCTCGCTTTTGAAGAACCTGATCAGCTTTCCCAGATGACCGACGCTGATCCACTCGACCCGCCGCGCATGTTGTTCGATTCGCGGATCGGCCTCCTCCTTGATCGCGGCCACCGCCAACTCGACCCCATGACGGCGAGCACCTTCGAGAACCAGAAACGGGAAGCGGCCATTGCCCGCTATCAAGCCGTATTGAATCTGGTCATTGGTAATCTGACCGTCGCGAACAGACTCTTCGCCGACAGCTTCGTTGATCGGGCTGGACCGTCGATTCATTTCTTGATGACGCCGCGTTTGGCTGTTTCGATGAATTCGATCAGATAGTCAATTTCGGGAATGCCGCTCATCTCCATCCTCATCCGATCGAGGGCCTGGGTCGTGTTCAGCTTCGCGGAAAGAAGCAGAAAGAAGGCGTGATCGATCGTTCGAATAGTCTCCGCAGAAAATCCTTGTCGACGCAGACCAAGCGCGTTGGCCCCATAGCACCTCGCGTGATTGCCAACCGTCTGCGCGTAAGGCAGCGCATCCTTGACGACCACCGAGTAACCGCCGATAAAAGCGTAGTTGCCAACCCGGCAATACTGATGAACGCCGGAAAACGCCCCGATCGTAATGTGATCAGCGACGTCGACATGCCCTGCGAGAGTTGCGCAGTTAGCCATGACATTGTCGGACCCGAAATGGCAATCGTGCGCGACGTGCGCCTGCGTCATGAAAAGATTGTCATGACCGACAGACGTCACGCCACCACCCCCAGCTGTACCGCGGTTCATGGTCACGTACTCGCGGATGGTGTTCCGTTCGCCGACAACGAGCGTCGTTCTCTCGCCTTTGAACTTGAGGTCCTGAGGCGGCTCACCGAGGCAGGCAAAGGGGAAGACACGAGTTGCGCGTCCGATCGTGCTTGGGCCCTGGATGACGACGTGACTCGCAATCTCGACATCATCGTCAAGAACGACCTCATCCCCGATGATCGCATAGGCACCAACGGAAACATTCTTGCCCAGTTCCGCTCGCGAACTGACAATTGCGGTCGGATGAATCATACCTCAGCTCTGTTTTCGATTTCGATCTGCGAGCACAGACGAGATGGTCGCCTCAGCCACCAGATTCCCATCAACGCGGGCTTCACCGCGCAACTTCGCATACCCCATCTTGTATTTGATGACCGAGACCTCGAGCACCAACTGGTCTCCCGGACAGACGGGCCTGCGAAACCTGGCCTCTTCAATGCCGGTGAAATAGAGAAGCTTGCTCTCCCGATCCTTAACCTCTCGGAAAAGCAGGACAGCTCCTGCCTGGGCCATCGCCTCGATGATGATCACACCGGGGAGCACAGGTTGGCCCGGGAAGTGGCCCTCAAAGAAGGGTTCATTGATGGTCACGTTCTTGAGGGCAACGATACGCTTAAACGGATCGATTTCGATGATGCGATCGATTAGCAAAAACGGGTACCGGTGCGGAATGATCGATTGAATCTCGTTGATGTCCATGATAGGCGCTCAAGAGGAGCTGGCTTGGCTCAATCGGGCTGAGAAGTACCTTTCTCCAATTTCTTCAGCCGCTCGAATAGTTCAGGAAGGCGGGCATACAGAGTCTGGGCCTTGCGCCACCTCTGATAGTCCATGGCGGGCATCATCCCCCCCACGAGCTTGCCCGGCTTGACGCTCTTGGTGACGCCGGTGCGAGCTGTGATGATGGCACCGTCGCCGATGGTGATGTGCTGGTTCGTCCCAATCTGACCTGCAATGACGCAGTTCTTTCCAACCGTCGTCCCACCAGAGAATCCAGCCAGTGACGCGACCACGGTATCCTCGCCGATCTCGCAATTGTGGCCGATCTGGATGAGGTTGTCGAACTTCGCGCCACGACGAATGCGCGTCTCGCCAAAGCCCGCACGGTCGATGCAACAATTCGCCCCAATCTCGACATCATCTTCGATGACGACTCTCCCGACGTGAAGCAGCTTGCATTGATGGCCATTCTCGTCAGGGACAAAACTGAACCCATCGGAACCGATGACGGTGCCGCTGTGAATCCGGCACCGAGACCCTATTTGGGTCTCATCGTAGATCGAGACATTGGCAAAGATGACAGTGTCGCCACCAATCCTCACGCGATCACCGATGACGACTCCTGGATAGAGTGTGACACGATCGCCGACGATCGAGTCCCGGCCAACAGTGACTCGAGGGTGGACGCTGCAACCTTGCCCGATTGTGGAACCGGGCCCGCTCACGAAATCCTCGCTGACTCCAGTTGCCCGGCATGGCTGGTGGTGGAAGAGGTGGATCGCACGGGCAAACGCAAGTTTAGGGTTGAGGGCGACGAGCACCGCGCGGCCACGCATCTCGTCTCTCTCCGCGAGCTTCGGGCTGAGGATGAGGGCTGCGGCCGTGCTGCGAATCGCTTCTTGAAATGGCGTCCTGTCACTGACGAAGGTAACATGGCCGGCCTCAGCCTGGTCGAGTGGCGCAACGTCGCACACCTCGATCAGGCCATCGCCGCGAAGTTCCGCTCCAATTCGTTGTGCTACCTCTTGCAGATGCATTGAATACAGATCGCAAAAAAGGCAAAAACCGA
>JANNRD010000076.1:0-2350 GCA_031401095.1 Acidobacteriota bacterium | reverse complement strand
CGCGCAACCAGCAAGCGAAGCGCCGCTGGTTGCGCGTCCGGTGCAAGGCATGGTTCGGCGGCTAACTGATTCGCCGCCAACGCTTGAATGCCCGAACATCGTCGGACGTTAACGCGAACCACTCGCCCTCCATTCTCTTTTCTGCGAACCGACGGTGCCAGTAGGCTTCGACACCTGCCGGATCATCCGTTTCGATAACATGAATCGGCTCGATCTTCTCCGGAAGTTCAAGGCCTATCTCGCCCTCTCGGCGAAGTCGATTATTTGTGCGGCCGATCTTGTATTCGCGACGGGCGCCGTGCTTGATGATGTAGACGTAGCCGATGACCACTTTCTCGGCCGACGGTTCGTTCTCGTCGGGCGCGGTCGTCAAGGAGCCGAGATAATTCTCGCACCGCTCAACCACCTTTGCGAATCCCGGGTTCGAACGACAGAACTCCATTACCCTTTTGACCATCTCAGCTTTGCTACCGAATCGGGCGAAGGTGTTCCAGCTAGGAAATTGAGGATCGTTCCGTCGCTTTAAGCGGAGCTCACCTGCAGTGGGAATCCGCCCTAGTTCATGCGCGTACTCTGAATACTTGGCGAGGAGTAGTTCATCGTCGAAGGCAGGGTTGAGTTCGTTCGGGGTATACCCAGCCTCCTGGACGGCGTCGCCCCACTTAGCCCAAAGCTTCCCGAACCAGTCGGCTCGCCTGATCCCGGTTTCCGATTCAAAGCGTGCCTCGCCCAGCGGGACACCGCCGTTGGCAGCCGCAGTACGTGCGATCTCAGTAAGAATGTGGGCTTTCTTCACTACGCTCTCGTATTTGCCGCCGAACGCTGCGCATCACCGGCCGTTCAACAGGGGCGCGAAGCAACGCTGTTGAACGGTCCGGTGCATGCGCTTGTTAGCCATCCCTCACGATTTCTCCGATGGGGCTTCATCGCGCAGCGCGGGACCCGACGCGAATATTGCCCCCGCCGAGATGGGCGGTCGTGTCACCGCGACGCCGACCCAGCTACGGAACCCGAGACACGTGGAAATCCACGATCCGCCACTGACCCGCGAGCTTAACCCACGTCTGGCTAAACCGAGTGAACAAGTCAGTGACTTGGCCAGTGCGATCCACAAACTTTAGGTGAAAATAGCCGTTTCGGACGACAACGGTGTCGTTGCCATACACCCTGGCGGAAACATGCCGAGAGAAGCCCGAGTGCGTTGGGTACCGCTCAAACAGCTCTGCGAAATACCCTTGAATCGCCTCCTTGCCCTCGACCCGGAATGCGGACCGAGCAGAAACCAGGACGGCGTTGTCGGCGTAGTTGGCCATCAACGCCTCGAGGTTGCCCTCTGCATACGCTTTGCCTACTCGCCCCGCAATTTCGGCAACCTCCTCAGCTGGTCCAGCCGACGCTCCCGGGGCCACCCCGAGGAGCAGGAACAAGACGAACACGTAACTCAGACGCTTCATGGCATTCCTCCCTTGCGTTGGTGCAAGCCTTTCCACCGGGGCGAAGAGTCTTATCCCCCCCAAGCTCGGTCCCCGTGCACAAGCGGGGTGAGCATCACGTCCGTGCGATGGCCTTTTAGGTTCCGGAATATCTGCTTGAATGGCTAACGTCATGCTCACCGGCGCGCTTCAGCGCGTCCGGTGCAGCTAAAGTTAGGCCGCGAAAGCATCCGACCGGACAGGCTAAGGCACGGGCCTCGGTGATGCAACCGCCTGCTCGTACTTGCGAACCAGGTCGTGAGCCGCCCCAACCAATGCTGCCAAAGAACCTTCGTCGATTGGTCTGGTCGCTCCTGGGTCGAGAGGGGCATGCCGCTGGTCATGATCTGGCTGGTTGGCCTGTCGCTTCAGCCGCTTAATCAGTCCACCATCGTCGAGTGCGCGAGCTGCTTCCTTTTCGCCACCGTACTCAGCTTCGATTGCCTCAACCAGCTTGTAGATGTGAAAGAGAGCTTGCTTCGGTTCGTCGTGGGCTAGCTGGAAATAGTCGTAACACTGGCTTAAACGCGGATGCGCCTGCTGAACAATGGAGCGCCTCGCGTCTCGCAGTCGCACCCGGTCATGTGAAGCTTCTCGCGCCGTCTTGCCATGAATCGTGATCGCCCGCGCCGGCATTGCCCCGTACTCTTCCAGGGAGATTACGCAAAAGAAGAAAGGAAAACGCTGTCGCAGTGCCTCGACGTACTCGTTGGCAACGGCCGCCGCCGCGGTCGCTTGGGCAGGCTCGCATTCGACTGACAACAGAGATCCCATCAGTCGAAGGCGGCACCCACGAACCACGAAGTCATCTGACAGCGTGGCGAAATCGTCGCCGGGCCAGAGCATGTATTGGATAGTCATCTCTCGGTGTCGTCCGA
>JANNRD010000075.1:0-1749 GCA_031401095.1 Acidobacteriota bacterium | reverse complement strand
GTTACTTTGGAAGTTATCTTAGCGTGGAACTGTGCACGCTATTTGGCGCGCCAAACCTGCTCGGCTGGTACGGTGGCAAAGCCGGTACCGGTTCGATAACGACATTGCGACTGATCGTTACTCTGCCCAAATGTTCAACCTCAGGGGACATCCCGGGCTGAGCTAACAAGGACTGGCCTAGCGAACACCGCCGCCGCTCTTTTCCGTGGAAGCCGTAGCTATCGCCCAAGAATGATATCGATGCCGCTGAGGATTGACGCCAGCGCATTCTTGCTCAGTTTCGCGATGCGCTCGGTCAATAGTTCCTTGTCGAGGCTGACGATCTGGGTTGGATTGGCCACGGAATCCTTGGGCAAGCCTGCAGCCCGTGCACTTAGCAAAAAGTTGCCTGGGGCTTCGACATACTTCAGGTTGCTCGTGAGTGGTACACAAACCACGGTCGACAGACGGCTGCGATTAAGGTGATCGCTTTGGACGATGACGACTGGCCTTCGATACCCAGGTCCTGAACCAGTAGGTGAGGGCAGATCCGCCCACCACACCTCGCCCTGCCCGACTACCATTCAACGCACGCCAGGGTGCGTTGGGACGCAGCGGATGTAAAAGGATCGACCGCATTGTCCGTGGCGTCAATGACCCGATTCATGGCATCGGTGATCTCGTCTCCGGAATGGCGGGCAAGATACTCGGCAAGGGCATCGCTAAAGAGCTGGCTGCGGGACCGCTTTGCACGGCGCGCGAACAGCTCGGCCCGTTCAAAGATGCCGTCAGGAATGGATACGGCTGTTTTCATACCATTAGTATAACCGGGCTGCGAGTCAAAAATCTATTGGGGGCTGTTTGGGAAAGCTCGAGTGGTACCGTGCCGGTTTCCGTACCGATCCGATTGCGCACGCAACCGGCTATTGCAACGAGTCGGCTACTCTGCTCATCCGAGCGCTTTGCGCGTTGCGAAGCTATGGCTTCGGATTGCGTTGCGTGATACCGTCCGAATCGGGTGATTCGCGCCGAAGCCGACTTGGCCCCTGCACGAAGCGCCGCTTGCGTTCTTGCTTGCGACCGGCCGGTTAAGGTGCGTGTCGAAAGCCTTGTACACCACGCCACCCATCCCGCGAATGACTATGGCACCGCAAACGCCAGAATATTAGCGCCCGCCGCCGCTACCACATACCGCCGGCCAGCGGGGACTGCAAGTGCTGCTCGCGCAGGAGGACTATCGGCGGGCGGTGTACGGACAGTACGCGTCGATTGCCAAGGATAAGTAGTGCTACAGTCTAGTCATCCACAGGAGGATTCGATCACATGTCTAAATTGTGGTTGGCCGGTTTGGTATGCGCCATCTTGGCGCTGAGCGCGGAGCTTGAGGTTGAAAAGTGGCCGCAGTTCCGGGGCCTGGGCGGTCTCGGAGTTGGAAATGACCAAGCGAGGTTGCCATCCGAGTTTGGACCCGGCAAGGCATTCCTTTGGAAAACCGATCTTCACTTCGGCCATGGGTCGCCCTGCGTGTGGGGCGAACGCATTTTTGTTACGGCGATTGATCGAGAGAGCCAAAAGCTTGAGGTGATCGCGTTGAACCGGAAGGACGGCAAGGTCGTCTGGCGCCAGGTCGTTCCAGCCAAGGAGATCGAGAAGGTCCACGAGGTGAGTAGTGCGGCTACCTCGACTCCGGTTACGGACGGAAATAGGGTTTACGTCTACTTCGGCTCATACGGGATTCTTGCTTACGAGTGGGATGGCAAGCTGGCCTGG
>JANNRD010000074.1:0-4398 GCA_031401095.1 Acidobacteriota bacterium | reverse complement strand
GTCAGTTGAACGAAACACCTGGATCGTGTCGGTACTGAAGCCGAGCGTGGCGAAGTAAAGGCGGCCGGTTGTATCGTTGCGCGCGAGCACCGGGTCGCCTGCGTCGCCGCCCGGATTGGTTGGCAAGGTTCCACCATCGGTAAACGTGGCGCCACCGTCAGTGGAACGCGCGAACCCGGTGAACTTATTGGTGCCACCCGCATTCGAGCCCGAGTCATTGAACCCGACGACCACGGTATTACCAAACGCTGTAATCGCGGTCTCGCTCTGGGTGAAAAGGGCTGTCCCCGTGCCTCCGGCATTGTTATTGGTTAGCGAGTTGTACGGAGAGACCGGTTGAACCGCGCCGCCCTGGAACGGAAACTCGCCATTCTTTTCCCTCTCGAGGAAAGTCGCATAATCGAATGGTCCAAATAGCTCCCCGGACCGCATTCTTGCGGGTGCTTCTTTGCGCAGATCTCCCTGTGCGGCACTCTTGGATCCGGAAAACAAGGCCAGCATTGTCAAAGATAAAACAACCACGAGCACTGGAAGGCCGCGGGTGATCAATGAGACGGGGCGAACGTTCTTCATTTCTCTACTCCTCGAGATCGTTAGTTGCAGCATGAGGGCTGGAAACAGGAACCTGGAAACAGACAGGTCTCACAGCAGCCTTGGGTTGGAGGTCAACATCGGCTTATCAAGGAGCACCAACTCAAGGCGCACCGACCCGGGTCGCCTTGAACCTGCCGGTTTTGGAGGGAGTTGCTTTCGGATCGAACGGATCCTCACCCATCGGAAAGAAAGCGACCTCCCCGCTTATCGTGCTCTCAGATTCAAAAGTACCCTTGAATACCAATCTCGCGGATTCGCGTCCGACATTACCGATCGGGAACTCGACCGGGCCCGAGAATGTGACGCGCTTATCAGGGCCTGCGGTCCACTTTGCTTGAGATGGTCTGGCAGGTTCGTCCCAGTTTGACCGGGAGCCCTCCAACAGAAGAGAACCGAGACCGGATTCTTGAGCATCGAAACGAAACAAACGCGCGGACTGACCTTCGAAAGTGACTTCCACTTTCCAACGTCCCACAAGATCGGAAGACTGGGATGGCACCACCCCGCTCGAGCAGGTGCGTGCCGCGAAGAGCAAGACAAGCGTTAACCCTATCCTCAGAATTAAAACTCCCACTTGGAATTCAACCCTCAAAAAAAGAGAGCGGTTTGGATCGACCACTTCGGCCCAAAAAGGACATCGGGAAAGCGGATGCTAGCGCAAAGTCGAGATCTCGTCAACGCATCCTGGAGTCATCCTGGACCCACCACCCTGGATGCGTTTTGTTGACACAGTTGACAGATAACATGTCGGGTTTCCTGCTCAAATTGTCAGCGCAGATCAGGCCCTCCAACCTCGCCCGACCTGCGTTACGCGGTTGCTGCGTCTTTCAACTGGCGAGAGAAGCGAGGCCTTCTTGCTGGCCGGCGCCTTGTCTTATATGATCGTCGCGGATTCGTTGCTCGAAGAGTAGTCTGCATGATGAGACATCGTCGCCCGTTTTTTGTGTCTGGCATCGTCCTGTTGATTTGTCTAGCGGTGTTTACCTTCATTCACGCGAGGGTTCACGGCTACGATGACCGGATTGTCAGCAGTGCAGAGCGGCTTGAAACTGGCGCATGGAGCCGGCCGCGCGTCGCAATCGTCTTTGGTGCGAGCGTCTTCGGCAACGGAGATCTCTCTCCAACCCTCGAGGAGAGAGTCGAAACGGCGATTGCCCTCTACAAAGCCGGGAAGATCGATCGAGTTCTGGTTTCCGGTGACAATCGGCATCCCAGTTACAATGAACCGAAGGCGATGCAGGACTATCTTGTCAGCCATGCGGTTGCTCCCCGGGACGTGATCGTCGATTATGCCGGGCGTTCAACCTATGACACCTGCCGGCGTGCGCGCGAGATATTTGGTCTGGATCGGGCTGTCCTCGTGACGCAGCAGTTCCATCTTTCGCGGGCCTTATATCTGGCAAACGAGTTGGGTCTTGATGCGCACGGGGTTGCCACGGACCGGGGTCGGGAGGGATCCGCCCCTTACCCGTACCTTCGGGAGTATGCGGCGGAGGTGAAAGCGTTTTTCAACCTCTGGTTCGTCCCGCCGCGAACGGTACTGGGCGAAAAACTGCCAATCAAGTGATCCTGGAGACAGGTTTTTCTTGACTTCAAGAGACGCTTGGAGAATAATGCGCCGTGTTGTTCGAGTTCTCTATTGCTTATGGCCAGTCAGGAAGTTCAAATCCGGATGAGTAGTCTGCTTGTCGCATCCGCGTGCCTGGAACGCGGCTTGGTTGGTTGTTTCTCCTTTGAGTTTGACTTCTCCTTTAGCTCTGTCACCGGGGCCGGAGGTTGACTCGCCTAAGCTAGTTGCTAGTCGAAGACCTGAGATGATGGCCCCTCTTTCACCGGAAAGAGGGGCCTTTCAACTTTGGGAACAGGATTTATGAGTTTTCAATCGACCAACGAGAAGCGAGTCGCTTTCCAGGGCGAACTGGGGGCGTTCAGCAATGAAGCTGCGCGCAAGCTACTCGGCGATGAAGTCCCGCTCTTGCCGTGCCGCAGCTTCGATGACATGTTTGCCGCCGTCGATCGGGGAGATGCCGCCGCCTGTCTCGCCCCGATTGAGAACTCACTCTTTGGGTCCGTCTACCAGAACTACGACCTCCTCCTGCGTCATGACCTGAGGATTACGGGTGAGGTCAGCCTCCGTATCGTCCATAACTTGATTGGCCCACCCGGGGTTGACCTCGAGCATGTCCGCCGCGTCTACTCGCACCCGGTTGCGCTCGCCCAATGCCAGCGTTTTCTCGCAGGCCATCCCCAAATCGAGCAGATGACCGGATATGACACGGCCGGCAGTGTGAAGATGCTCATGGAGACTCGTGAAGCCGGTGCGGCTGCGATCGCGGGGGCCTCTGCAGCCATCGCATATGGTGCTCAGATCCTGGTCACAGGGGTCGAGGACGATCCCCAGAACTACACTCGCTTCTGGCTCCTGTCGCGCCCGGGGCCAGACCGTCAACCGCCAGAGACTGCAGATAAGACCTCGATCGTCTTGACGCTCGAGAATCGGACAGGGTCGCTCTTCCGGGCGCTCGCGGTTTTTGCCCTGCGTGACATCGACCTGATGAAGATCGAATCCCGTCCACTGGTCGGAAGGCCTTGGGAGTACAGTTTTTATCTCGATTGTATCGGTCACATTTCGGATTCGCGGGTTCAGGCCGCGCTTGCCAATCTCTCCGAGTTCGCTGCCAGTGTGCGCGTGCTTGGTTGCTACGAACGCGCCAAACAGGAAGCTGATCAGGAGATGCCGTCAGTGGTCTAATCAGTCCAGCCTGCCGCTCAGGCTAGCTGGAGCAATTGCCAGAAAGCATTCAATCCGGGCTACGAGCTAAACTACGAGGAGTCAGTCAATGATCATCACCATGCGGGCAGGCGCCAGCGACGAACAGATCAACCATATTTGTGTGCGAATACGCGAGTTCGGGTATGTGCCGCACGTCATCCGCGGAGCGGAGCGGACCGTGGTTGCAGCGGTGGGACACGGAGACAAGAAGGAACACATCGAATCGCTGAAATCGGCCGATGGGGTTGAAGACGCATTCCCGATAGTGCAACCCTTCAAGCTGGTGAGCCGTGAAGTCAGGAAGCAGAAAACGGCAATCAAGATCGGTGATTTGTTGATCGGAGATGGCGGTTTCGTCGTCATCGCCGGCCCCTGTTCGGTCGAGACACGGGAACAACTCTTTGCCACGGCTGATGCCGTAGTCGCTGCGGGTGCGAGCATTCTTCGCGGCGGCGCGTATAAACCCCGCACCTCGCCCTACGACTTTCAGGGGCTTGAAGAGGACGGCCTTCGCCTCCTGGCCGAAGCGCGGGAAAGAACGGGGTTGAAGGTGATCACCGAGGTGGTCAATACTGAGGATGTCGACTTGGTAGCGGAATATGCTGACATTTTGCAGGTAGGCGCGCGCAACATGCAGAATTTCGCTCTTCTCAAGAAGCTCGGAGCGATCAAGAAGCCGGTCATGCTGAAGCGGGGGCTTTCGGCGACAATCAAGGAGTTTTTGCTTTCAGCCGAGTATATCGTCACCAATGGAAACCCTGATGTCATGCTCTGTGAGCGTGGCATTCGAACCTTTGAGACTGCGACGCGTAATACACTTGATCTGGCGGCGGTGCCGCTGCTTAACGAGCTGACTCACCTGCCAGTGATCGTCGATCCAAGCCATGCCACCGGCAAACGGAGTCTGGTCCGCCCGTTGGCAAAGGCCTCGGTCGCCGTCGGCGCCGATGGTTTAATGGCGGAGGTCCATCCCTGTCCCGAGGAAGCCTGGTCAGATGGTCCGCAATCGCTCCGATTCGAGGAGTTTGCGC
>JANNRD010000073.1:0-7816 GCA_031401095.1 Acidobacteriota bacterium | reverse complement strand
GAAGCGGCAACCTGCGTTTACGAGCTTGCGCGAAGAGACCCTCCGCCTCAAGCCGTCGTCTCATTTGTTCGAAGGCGAGCTGGAGTGCCCCGGTTTGAACCGGTACGATCGTGTCGACGAGAAGTTGGTATTCTCCGCGCTGGTTGTAGACACCCAGCCGGCCTCTGATGCGAACCTCAAGGCCGTTCTCCAGTTCAAAGCGCAACAAGCGATTGAACTGCGTGAAGAAGGCTGCCTTTATTTGCGCAGCAGAGTCCTTGAGCGTGAAGTACCAGTGTCCGGAGGCCTGATGGATTTTGAAGTTCGAGACTTCACCCTGCACTTCAAGATCCCGGAATCCGGATTCAAGAGACCTCTTGATACGCTCCGTCAGCGCGCTGACGGTGAGGACCGCTCGCTCGGCGAAGAGACCAGAGAGGGGGTTGGAGGCCGAATCGCCCATAGCATTCCCAAAATCAGCGGCATCTTAGCATAAGTGGGGGCAGGGCTTGCCCCGACCGCTCGTCACTCGTCACTTGCACATGATATATTTGGCCGCCACCATGTCCCATCTGTCTGTTGTCATCCCCGCGTACAACGAAGAGGAGCGCATCGCGAGAACGCTCGGCGAGACTCTCGATTATCTGGATCGGCAAACCTATTCGAGTGATATCCTCGTCGTCGATGATGGTTCGAAGGACCGGACGGATGAGGTCGTACTCTCATTCACAGCTCGAGCCAAAGACCGGTTGCGGTTGATCAGGAACCCGGGAAATCGCGGCAAAGGGTATGCGGTTCGGAATGGTGTGCTCCATGCCGAAGGTGAGATCATCCTCTTCTGTGATGCCGATATGAGCGCACCTCCAGGCGAGATCGCAAAAGTCATCCAACCGATCGAGGCTGATCAATTCGATGTTGTCTTCGGATCACGCGCGATCGCGGGCAGCCAGATCGACGAACGTCAATCGGCTTTGAGGGAAGCTATCGGGAAAACGGGCAATCTGTTGCTCCAGACATTAACCGGTCTTCGCTTTCGGGATACGCAATGCGGGTTCAAGGCGTTTCGGCGCGCGGCCGCACTCTCGGCGTTTGGCCTTCAGCGTATTGCGGGCTTCGGATTCGACCCCGAAATCCTCTACATCGCCCAAAAGCAGGGATGGAGACTCCTCGAAACTCCGGTTCGCTGGAGCCATGTCGAAGGCTCGAAGGTCAACGCACTCGCGACGCCCGTCAAAGTTCTGCTTGAAGTTATGACCATTCGCTGGAATGATCTTCTTGGTAGATATGATGACGCGCCTCAACAGACCGCGGAGCCACGTCCCTGACAATCATGAGTCGACTCAACGTCAACATCGACCATATCGCGACCATTCGTGAAGCGCGGCGCACAAACGAGCCCAACCCGGTCGCGGCTGCCATCATCTGCGAGATCGCAGGAGCCGACGGCATCACGACTCATCTGCGAAGCGACCGCCGTCACATTCAGGATCACGATCTGATCGCCCTCAAACAGGTTGTCATCACGCATCTCAATCTGGAGATGGCCGCGACGGCGGAGATGGTCAAGATCGCAATCCGAGTCAAACCAGATGTCGTGACCCTTGTGCCCGAACGGCCGCAGGAGATCACTACGGAAGGCGGGCTGGATGTTGTTTCACAGAGAAAACAGATCGAACCGGCGATTCGTCGTCTCAATGAAGCAGGGATATTCGTCGGCCTCTTCATCGATCCCGATCTCAGACAGATCAAGCTCGCAAGCAAGCTTGGCGCCTATCAGATCGAGATCTGCACCGCTCAGTACGCTCGGCTCAATGAACACCCGGGTGACGCGACAGTACGACGGACTGCTGAGATAGAGCGGGAGGCCAGCCGAATCAGCGTTGCGGCACGTGCGGCCGTTGACGCCGATTTAAAGGTCGCAGCCGGACACGGGCTAACTTACCGAAATGTTTCCCGGATCGCCGTCATTCCGGAGATCGAGGAATTCAACATCGGACACAACATCATCGCGCGCGCGGCTCTCGTCGGTCTTGACCGGGCAGTCCGCGAGATGATTGCCGCCCTGCGTGGCTCGGCCATCCGATAACCAGGCAGCCTCGCTCGACGGCCACCTCGCATGCCCTTCCGACGCGACAAGTACACTGCAGTCATTCTCTCGGTGAGCTTCGCTTTTGCCGTCGCCGCCACGTGGGCAGATGCTCAGAACAAGCCGGCGATACCGACGCAACAGGCTCTAACATCGCGGCTCGTCGTCATTTCAGTCAACGGGCTGAGCTCGGATCACATCCTGCGCCCGGAAAGATACCGTCATCGAGTCCCGAATCTGATTGCACTGCGCGATCGTGGGAGCTACGCGGCTGCGGTCGAGGGGGTCTACCCCTCGTTGACCCTTCCAGCGCACGCTACCATCTCGACCGGCATGCTCCCCGTTGACCACGGCATCTTCTCTGATCATCGGTTCGACATCGAGAGCGGAGTGGTTGCCGAGACTCCCTTCTCGGAAGCCCGCCAGATTCTCGTCGACACAATTTGGGAGGCTACTCGCCGCGCTGGTCTGACGAGCGCTTCGGCCGACTTTCCACTGACGCAGAGCGCCGCGATCGACTCACGCTTCAAGATCAGCGAAGGCCTCGGGCCGGTGATTGAGTTGATCGAAAAGAAGCGCGTCAATCTTCTCCTCATGAACTTTACCTCGTTCGCAGACGCTCAACTTCGTTACGGAGTCAACTCGAAAGAGGCTCTGGCCGCACTCGAAGGTATCGACGTCAAGATTGGGCAAGTCACTGGCGCCTCCGGTACTGAGTCGACATTAATAATCGCCTCCGATTCGTCGAGGGCTTCGGTCGAACGTGAGTTTCGACCGAATGTGATTCTCGCAAAGAAGGGATTTCTGACGGTCGACGGACAGGGCGGTATCAACTCGTGGCGAGCGATCTGTCAGGTCTCGGGGGGCTCCGCCGCAGTCTTCATTAAGAATGGTCAGGATGAGAAAGTGGTTGCTGAGGTAGAGAAAGCGTTTCGTGAGATTCACGAGAAGCCGGAGAGTCCGATCTGGCGCATCATCAACCGGCAGGAAGCGGCACGACTGGGCGCCGATCCACGGGCGGCGCTGTTTCTGGATGCTGCGCCGCTCTACGCCATGTCGTCGAAGGCGAACGGCGCATCGACCGGGGCCTCCGGGGTTCGCGCGATATCCGGTTATCTCCCTCAAAGGGCGGAAATGCGAGCCGCACTTCTAATTGCAGGTCGGGGGGTGAAGGCCGGTGTCCGCCTTGAGTTTGCGCGTTTGGTGGATATCGCTCCGACCATCTCCCGATTGCTTGGCGTCGAGCTGCGAACCTCGCGGGGCCGAGTCCTGAATGAGGTGTTGGTGCAATGAAAACCGCAAGAGTGAACAATGTCGTACTGTCTTACCGCGACAGCGGCTCTGGGAACCCGTTGGTCTTTCTGCACGCCTTCCCCTTGAACCAGAGTATGTGGAACGACCAGGTGGCTGAGTTTTCCAAAACCTTCCGTGTCATCACTCTCGACTGGCGTGGCTTCGGCGGAAGCTCTCTCTCGGAAGAACCGTCGACCATGGCCATCTACGCTGACGACCTGGCCGGACTGCTTGATCATCTCGAGATAGATCGCGCGACGATATGTGGCCTCTCCATGGGCGGCTACGCTGCCTTCAGCTTTCTCGGCAAGTATCCGGATCGGATCGAGGCGCTCGTACTCGCAGACACGCGTGCGACAAGCGATAGTGAAGCGACACGAGAGAACCGGCGCCTAATGGCCGTGCTGGCTCGTGAGAAGGGTCCGGCGGCGATCGCGGATCAGATTGTCTCGAAGCTGCTTGGCTCAAAGACGATGGCAAACAACCCCGCCATCGTCGCGCGCGTCAGGACCATGATCGAAGGAAATGGTGCGGAAGGGATAGCCCGCGCGTTACTGGGAATGGCCGAGCGTCCTGATTCGACTCCGCTGCTCGCCGGGATCCGCTGTCAGACGTTGATTGTCGTCGGAGAAGACGACTCGCTGACCCCGCCGAGCGAGGCGGAGCTCATGGCAAAGTCAGTAGCCGGCGCCCAGTTGGCGATTATTCCAGGCGTCGGACATCTGCCGAATCTCGAACTGCCGCAAGAGTTCAATCGGGTTGTAAGAGCTTTTCTTTCTTCATCCTGAACAGTACGATCATTTGTCCCACCTCCTGGAGCTTGCCGCCTGGAAACCAGAAAGCAATGAACCGTATGAGGCTACCACTGAAAGCAGATCGCACGCTGAACACGTTTGTCCGCACCCGTCGAACCCAGGTTTTGGCGTTCACCGTCGCGCTGCTCACCCTCACCTTCTGTTTTGCCGGTTGGCGCGCCCAGTCGGGCTTCACCTCGGTTGCCAAACCCGCAGCCCCAGCCGTGCTCATTCCAACGGTACTTGCTACAGGCGACACTGGAAGCGCAGGCACGCAGGAGAAGCGGCCACGGGCACGCGAGATGGGAATCGCGCCTGGTGTCTTTCCGCCCGGTCCGCTCAATGCCATCACTGATGTCGAGGGAGTCAGGGTTGGCCACACGACTTTGATTGAAGGAGACAGTGTGCGCACGGGGGTGACCGCGATTCTCCCACACGGCGGGAATGTCTTTCAGGATAAGGTTGCCGGTGGTGTTTTTGTTGGCAATGCGTTTGGCAAACTAGCTGGGTCGACACAGGTCCAGGAGCTCGGCTCAATTGAGACTCCGATCATCCTCACCAACACGCTCAGCGTTGGGACAGCGATCGAGGCCGTCGTTGCGTATACCCTTGCGCAGGAGGGGAACGAAGCCGTGCGTTCCGTTAATGCTCTCGTCGGTGAAACCAATGACACCGGTCTCAATGACATTCGAGGCATGCACATCAAACGCGACCACGTGGTTGAAGCTATCCGGAGGGCGATGCCCGGTCCCGTTACGGAAGGATCCGTCGGCGCAGGAACGGGGACGATCTGCTACGGCTGGAAGGGTGGCATCGGCTCTTCGTCGCGAGTCCTGCCAGAACGTTTCGGGGGCTATCGGATCGGGGTTCTGGTGCAGACCAATTTCGGTGGGGTGTTGACCATGGGAGGGGCACCGGTCGGGAAGGAACTTGGCCGGTATGCGTACTCGCCAGCCGAGTCGGGCCGGCCTTCGGGTGATGGCTCATGCATGATCGTCGTTGCGACAGATGCGCCGATCGATTCCCGCGACCTTCAGCGATTGGCAGCACGCGCGGTCTTTGCGTTGGGGCGCACGGGGTCGTCTTACAGCAATGGCAGCGGCGACTTTGCCATCGCTTTCAGTACATCGCTGGAGATGCGCACGAGATTTGGCGACGCGGCTCTGCGGGCACGCTCAATTCTGCCGCCGGATGCGATCTCGCCCCTCTTTCAGGCTGTGCTCGAAGCCACTGAGGAGTCGGTGTACAATTCTCTGCTGCGAGCGACGACGGTTAGTTCGCGACAACGGACAATCGAAGCAATACCGATTGATCGCATTGCTCAAGTCCTGCGGAAGTACGGAGTGGCCAAGTGAGGCTTCACGAGAGGGGGGTTTAGAGTACAGGCTTTAGCCTGCAGGCTCGAGTGACCGGCTACCGAATGCAGCAGGCTAAAGCCTGTACTCTAAACCCCTCGGACTCATCGTATGGTGGAAGAGGAACAGATTGTCCGTCGCATACGGCCATCATTTTACCGGGTTGGCAAGGCTTACCTCATCGCAGGTTTGATCTCAATCCTCGCGGCAGCGGTGCTCGGTTCCTTTGGTGGATCATTCCTCGCCGTTCTGATCTGCTCGGCACTCTTCTTCGTCTATCCCATTTTTCGGCACATTGAGCGCAATCTCCGAGTCTATACGCTTACGAGCAGCGGGATTGAGATCAGGCATGGTGTCTTCAATCAGACGATCCGCACGATCCCGCTGCGCAACGTACAGGATGTGACGACAAACGCCCCTCTCTTCAAGAGGCTGTTGGGCATCGGAGATGTGGTGATTGACAGTGCTGCATTGCCGGGTAGAATACCCTTGAGAGACATTCGCAATCCGCGCGAGTTCGCAAACTTGATTCTGGCGCAGATGCGCCGTTGGGACATCGAATCCGACCTTGCATCAGACCAGCGCGGCGACCCATCAGCGGGAGCGTCATAGGAGGGTTGCTTGCCTGATCAGCACTTCACGAGAGCGACACAGTCCATCAGACTCTTCGCCATTCCCTTACTGCTTCTTCTGCCTGTTTTACTTGTTGCGGCGCAACCGCGCCCTCTCGCTGGCGCTGCGAGCGGTGAGTTCGCGAAGCTGCGGTCTCAGCCTGCCATTGAGGTGCCTCCAGTTGAGCTGCCCGTAGAGCTGCCGGGCGGGGTCTGGCGAGCTCGAGGCCGTGCGCGCATTCTCACTGCCGAGCAGTTCGCCGTCGTGCATGGAGCCGAGGTCTTCCTTGAATACGGTCTCGAGCGCGTGACGATGCGACGGTATGGAAATGGCTCCACGGGCATGACCACGGAAGTATTTGAGATGCGTTTCCCGACGGGAGCCTACGGGTTATACACCTTCAACCGTCGAGGCCTGCCGCCGCATCGCCTCGAGTTCAATGCCGGCCGTTATCTTGTCAGTATCGCGATGGAGAACAGCGCGAGCGCAGTAGACGCGGATGCTCTCGGTGCCGTCCAGCGGCTATTCGCCACACGAAGCTCGTTGGATGTTCCACCTCTGATCTCACATTTACCTCTTGAGAAAAGGATTCCTGAGAGCGAGAGGTATCTCGTTGGGCGGGCCGGGTTGCAGGGAATTGATGGTTTTTCGGAGTTTGCGAACTCTGTCGATTTTACCGGTGGTGTCGAGGTTGCAACCGCTGATTATCAGACTGGCGATGGAGTCAGCAGTCTGATCATTATCGAGTATCACACACCGCAGTCGGCTTCCTTTGGTTACGACGCGGCCTTCAATCACCTGAAGAATTTGCCGGAGCCCGAGAAGGCGCGCCGGGTTCTCAAACGAGTCGGCAACTATGTCGTCGCCGCGATCGTCGCAGGCGATCTTGCGGCAGCTCGTGCCGTTGTCGACCGTGTCAAATATGAGATAAGAATCTACTGGGAAGGAAAGAAGTTCTCCTCAATTCCAATTCAGTTTCGTCCACCGGATCCAGAAGCTCTTGAGGAGTTTGCACGAACGGCTAACGTCCTACTTAGAACGTTCTATGGCATTGGCTTTATGCTTGCGGGCTCAATTGTTCTCGGTGTCTTTGCCGGTTGGACGGTCTTTTTTTGGAGGAAACGGCGGCGCCGCAGACTCGGCATGGACGATTATTTCAGCGACGCTGGTGGCACTCTCCGCCTCAACCTGGATGCCTACATCTTTCAGCCCAGCGAGCCATCGATCAAACTTCTTGGAAAAGGTGATATGTAGATTGGGATTGAGCAAAAAAAGGGCGACCATAGTACTAAACCCACCCCAGACTCACTATGGTCGCCACTATCAGGAGGTTCACCCGTGCCAATATTAACGACCACTGAACTCAATTGTTCCACTCGAACCTATTAAATCGATTTAAGGTGAAGAGATGCAGGAGTAAGTGTTTTCAGTGAATGAGGTCATCACGAGTATGGACATGGCAACCGTTCAATTCGCGAGCGGGGGTCGGCTTTAGCAAAATATTCGGCGGGTTAGGTGACTGGCCTGGAGAGAGGGTTGGCGTCTATCACCGGCTTGCGCGGACCAAACTAGTGTCGGTCCTTCCAGTAGTTCGGCCTTCGCTTCAGGTGAGCGACTGCGACGATCACGATGTCGGTTTGTGTGAGATGGTAGACAACCTGATATGGGAACCGACCGACCACGACCCGCGGGACGAT
>JANNRD010000072.1:0-1855 GCA_031401095.1 Acidobacteriota bacterium | reverse complement strand
ACTTCCTGAACCCGGCAGCGAGTAGTGTAGTAGCAGTTGGCATATGGGTTCATCGTCACATCGCCCTCTCCGATGCGGTAGAAGGTCGTTCCGTTGATGAGAGCCGGATTGCTCAAGTAATAGAGCGAGACGCCTCCAACCGCGAGCAGACCTGAACAGCTCGATGCGGCGCTAAAATACGAATCGCAGTTGTTGAACGAGATTGAGTTTCCATCTCCAGCTCGAATGCCGCAGCCGGCACCTGGAGAGGCGGCTCCAACCATGCGAAGCGAGGACCCGCTGACCGACGAAAGCGCGCCCATGGCATTGAGAACATCGACGACGATGTCAGCAGCCGAACCATAGGCCGGGAGACTGCCGCTTGGACCTGGCGTCGTATTGATATTGAAGTTGACAGGCTGGCCACTATCCGGCTCAAACCACCGAAGGGGTCGCGTCGAACTGAGAAAGGTGAAGTTCTTGACCGTGTCCGACCCGGGATCTGCGACTGGGATGTAGTCCGGCGGGTAGGCCAATAAGGGTGCGCGCGAATAGTAGCGCAGCTCGTTCAGCTGAGAAGTCCTGTGATTATAGGCGATCTTCTCGCGGATCATTCGCTCGTAAGCCTCGGACTCCATCCGATCAGTGATCGAACCCGCGTTTGAACGGCCAACAATGTCGACGTTCTCACCGGCGCTCGCGCGCACGGCCTCGGTCACTCCGCTTCCGTTGTCGGACAAATCGAACTTGCCGAGGAACCATTGATGGACACGGAGACTGCCGTCACCCCAGGTATCGAGGAACACGAGAACGTGCTCGTCGAGGGCGAACTCCGGAGTTCCGTAGAGTAGAGTTCCGTACTGACCCGCAATGCCTCCGGGTTGCTTGAGAACGATCTGCCGGGACGTGATGGCACCCTTCCAGACTTCATCCACCTCCAACGTGACGTAGGTGAAGACCATCCCGCGTTCCTCGCTATAGCGCGTCGTCATGGCGATCACCCGTCCCTTGACGATCGCCCTCGCGCCGATGACCAGTTCATCGTCCGATGGGACAACCACCGTCGTCGCACGGGCGAGGCTCGACACCATCAGCAGGCTGAGCGAAAAGAAGATCACCCGGCGTATTAACGACTCTTGTCGGAGTCTCATATTTCCTCCACAACTTCAAGGCCGCAGTCAGCGAAAGGGTGAACCCTGAACTGCGTGCTGTTCCTAAGGCGAAAGTACTTGCTCGTGAGCATCAGAGCTCACTCACTGCGCTTGTCTTTCTTCGAAGTCCAAGATCAGGACAAGGATTCTGGAATTTGGACTTGCGCATTCTCTGTCTCTTCGTTTTCTGGTAGAGTGAATTTCCAGCAATGGCGAGCGTCGCGTCGCCGCTGATTCTCCAGGAAACTTCCAGTCTCGCTAGCCGTCCGCACTGCCACGACTGGGGGAATTGCGGTCGTCCCGAGACCTCTACCGGCGGCTGATCTCGGAACTTCAGGTCCAAAGGGAAGGTCAATGGTTCTTCCTCTCTGGTACTGCAACTCGCGCGTTCCGAGTCGTTTCAGCCCATGCTCCCGTCATTGCGCGCCTGCCAATCCGACGCGAGGACGAGATTCTCAATGACCGTGATTGACCGACTCTCAGGGGGGGGCGACGAAATCACATCGTAACGTCTCGTCGCTTTTTCTCTCAGTAACGGCACTCATACCAGATCGCATCGTTACGGAGTATCCCTGATCTAGATCTCAGTGATAGTACTGACATCCGTGTGTCGAAGAGCAAGGCGCGTGCCGTTCCGTCGTGTTCAGGACCGGGAAGGGCGACGGAACCCGTAAGTTACTGTAGAGAGAGGCGAAGATTTGGCAGGAGACCTGCCTGTGGCTGGC
>JANNRD010000071.1:0-9740 GCA_031401095.1 Acidobacteriota bacterium | reverse complement strand
GAGGCCATGTCGATCTTCGCGCGCAGCGTTCGGGCTCCATCAGGAAATTCCCCATTCTTCATGCGCTCGAAAAGGTCCAGATTCTCTTCGATGGGCCGATTCCTGAAAGGACTCTCCCTGCCAGGCTCAGTCAAGGTTCCGCGGTGCTCGCGAATCTCGGCCGCGTTGAGATCACAGACATATGCGCTCCCTGCCTTGATCAGCTCGATTGCCCATTGATAGAGCTGACCGAAGTAATCCGATGCGTAGAACAAGCCGTCCCACTGAAACCCCAACCAACGGACATCTTCCATGATGGAGTCGACGTACTCGGTCTCTTCCTTTGAGGGGTTCGTGTCGTCGAAACGAAGATTGCACTTGCCCCCGAACTCGGCTGCCAGCCCGAAATCGAGGCAAATCGCCTTCGCGTGCCCGATATGCAGGTATCCGTTTGGTTCGGGAGGAAATCGCGTCTGCACACGTCCACCGTGTTTGCCTGCTTTCAGGTCCTCGATAATTATCTCCCGAACAAAATTGGACGGACCTGACGATTCAGCCGGCATCTCGCCGGCCTCTGGTTCCAACGGATTCATATCTCTCTCTTCTCCTCTGAGGGCTCTGGAGCGTCGCGTAAAACGGTAAGTATACCGTGCTTTGATTCTGGATTTTGGATTATAGACTTGGACTGGAGAGACAAGCGTCAGAATGTGATGCCTACGCTACTCTTCCAATCGAAACACTCCAAGATCTAAAATCCAAAAGCGCTTGTCCCGGCAAGCGCGCCGATCCGCCTTTTGACTTCTTCTCCACCGATGACTTGCGCCACCCGAAACAGCTCCGGGCTATGAGTCAGTCCGGTCAGCGCGACTCTGATGACATTGCTGACATCGCTGATCGAACCGGCAAAACTCTGAGGCGCCTTCTTGAACGCACCTGCCGTCGGCGCAAATGCGTGCGATGCGGCCAGCTTTCGTATCTGTTCGAACCAGGCATCCTTATCACTCAAGTGCTGATACGATTCAGCGAAATCCTGCGCCAGCAGACGCACCGTTTCCGCCTTGATCGGAGCAAATCGCGGGTCCTCAGCGTCGGTTGCCAAAGTGAACAGACTCCGAAAATACAGACCATAGACCAAACGAAAGTCACCCCACTTCTCGAGGTCCTTTCGGCGTATCGCGCCCGCCTCGCGCTCCATTTCGAGAGTGCGCCGCACGATTGGTTCCTCCGCAATGAGGATCTCAGCCAGTTCGGGATCGTAGCTCTTCGCCCAGGTCATTAACGCATTCATTGCCTCATCGAGGGACAGGTATGAGATGTACTGACGGCTGATGGAGCCCAGCTTGACGAGGTCGAAGAGAGGTCCTGCGACGCCACACTCATCCAGCTTGATCGCTGCCGTCGCGGACTCTTCAAAGCTCATCTCGGCCAAGCGGCTGTTGGCGAGACCTCGCAGGTAGTGGAGCACCGCGTCAGCGGGATAACCCGCAGACATGTAAAACTCGACGTTTGCCTCAGTATCTTTTCGCTTGCTCAGCTTGCGGCGGCTCGTGCCCTCCATTTTCATGAGTGGGGCGATGTGGGCGTAAGGAATGGGTTCGAAGCCCAGCGCATTGAACAACTGCAGGTGGAGCGGAACTGACGAGATCCACTCCTCACCGCGAATGACCAGATTGACACGCATCAGATGGTCGTCAACGCAGTGCGCAAAATGGTAGGTCGGCAGCCTCAGGTTCTGGTCGCTACTCTTGAGCACGACTACATCATTGCGGTTATCCGGCTGTTCAATCGGGCCTCGGATGAGGTCGACATGAGTGACGCGTGAGGGCTCGCTATCGGGCGCGCGGAAACGAATGGTATATGGGTGTCCAGCCGCCAGTCGTTCTCTCACTTCGTCACTTGAGAGATGTCGGCAGCGAGCCCAGATGCCGTAGTAGCCCGAATTGACCTTCTCTTTCTGTTGTCTTTCGACGATCTCAGCCAGTTCCTCGCGGGTGCAAAAGCACAGATATGCGCAGCCGGTACGAAGCAGTTCACGCGCGTATGACTCATAGATCCGATTCCGCTTTGACTGTTCGTAAGGCCCCCACCCGCCAGTGACATCGTCTTCATCGGATTCGATCGAGAAGTCTTTGAATGAGTGCGCAAACTGGGCCCTTGCTTCAGCAACCTCTCGCGCTTGATCGGTGTCTTCGATTCGGACGAAATAGACGCCACCTGAGTGATGCGCCAGGTTCTTTGCGATCGTCGCAGTGAAGAGACCGCCGGTGTGAAGAAAGCCAGTTGGGCTCGGCGCAAAGCGAGTGACTATCGCGCCCGGCTGCAGACTGCGAGCCGGGTAGAGCGACTCCCAGTACGTGGGCTCCGGCAGATCGGTGCTGAATAGAGACGCGACCAATTCTGAATCAAGCATCAAATCTCCAAATATTTCTTCGGACGGTATTGTGGTGCCTCCGGCCGCCTGCTGACGGCGTCGAACTTAACGGGTTCGATTGGGGTTGTAAAGTGGGTGGCCACCGATGCAATGAACCACAGAGACGCCGAGACACAGAGACAGCACAGAGAACAAAGAGAGCTGGATGTGAAATTCATCCGGGGGGCGTCGTTTGTGACCCCAATTCTTCTCTGTGCTGTCTCGGTGTCTCTGTGGTTCTTGCATCGGTGATTCATTGTCCTGGAGTCAACACAAGGTTTCGCCAGGCGTCGACTTCCAACTGCCATCCCGGGGGCACGAAAGTGGTCGAGCCGTACTCAACGATGATGGCGGGCCCGGCAAGCCTTGCTCCAACGTCGATCCGAGTCCGATCAAAGACGGGAGCCTTGACGACTCTCCTTCCGATGCGAAGTTGTGTCTCACCTTTTGGCTCAACTCGCGGGTTGCTGACCGCGCGTCGTCGTGGAAGGGCAGGCTTTGTCGTCATCCCGATGCCCCGCAATCGCAGGTTGACGATCTCAATACCATGCCGAGGGTCTCCATGACCGTAGCGGTCACGGTGAGCCTTATGAAAGGCCGGCGCCGGATTTGCTCGCCACGGAACCTCGAGTTCAAATGACTGACCGTGGTACCGGACCGCCACCGACCGGACCAGCCGCACTCTCGACCCGGTAAAGCCCTCGGCGCGAAGATCGGCAAGGGCCCTCTTCGAGAGTGCCGCGAACTCTCGGTCAACCTCCGGCCCGGGACGTTCCCCGGGTAAGAGGGCCAGCATGACCGTTCGACTGTAGTCCCTGACCACCTCGGCGAGGAGGACGCCAAGCGCAGAAAAGTTGCCGGGATCGGCTGGAACGAGGATCTTCGGTACTCTCAGAGCCTCTGCCAGAGCGACCGCATGGAGCCCACCGGCACCGCCAAAGCTGACAAGCGTAAACCGGCGCGGATCGTGTCCTCGCTCGGTTGAGACAATCCGCAACGCGTGTTCCATGTTGGTATTCGCGACTCTGATCACGCCGAGCGCCGCTTCATACCGAGCCACCCTTCGTCCCGACGCCTCGGCAAGGTCCTTCGCCAGATCATCGACCGCGCTAACTGCCCGTTCGAGGTCGAGCTTAATTTCTCCAGCGAGCAACCCATCACCGCCGAACCTGCCCAGGACCAGATTTGCGTCTGTCACGGTCGGGAGCGTGCCGACGCCATAGCACGCGGGACCAGGAACCGCTCCAGCCGACTGTGGACCGACCCGCAGAGCACCACCCGCGTCGACGGATGCGATCGAACCTCCACCGGCACCGACGGTATGGATGTCGAGCACTGGGACGGCTACCGGAAGGCCGGCAAGATGCGCTTCATTTGTTGTCCGGGCCGTACCGCAGCAAAGAGCGACATCGGTCGAGGTACCGCCCATATCAAAGGTAATTATCTCCGAGATCCCTGCCAGCTCGGCCAATCTGAGAGAGGCGACGACGCCGCCGGCGGGACCGGAAAGGATGGTGCGAACCGGTTCTCTGGCGGCCACTTCCGCTGAAATCGAACCGCCCGAAGACTGCATGATCCGGAGCTGCGCTAGATCTCGATGCGGAAAGAGAGCGTCCAGCCCCTCGTTCAATGCCGCGAGGTACTTGCCGACTCGGGGCGCGAGATAGGCGTTAACGACCACAGTCGAGGTGCGTTCGTATTCGCGGTACTCCGGGAGGATCTCATGCGAGACCGAAACCGGAACGCCAAGAACTCGGAGTGCCTCAGCAATCGCGCGCTCGTGCGCGGCGTTGGCGAATGAGAAAAGTAGCGAGATCGCGATCGAATCGACCTGTGCTTCCCGTAATTGCCGACGCAGCGTTGAGAGAGCGCTTCTGCGTAGCACTTCGATGACCCTGCCGTCCGAATCGACCCGCTCCTGGATTCCGAAGCGCAGCTCCTGCGGGACGAGCGGGGCGGGGCGGGTCACATTGAGGTTGTAGAGATCGGGCCTCGCTTGCCTTCCGATCTCGATGACATCCTCGAAGCCGGCCGTGGTCACGAGCGCTGTCCGCGCCCCTTTGCGTTCGAGCAAGGCGTTTGTGGCAACGGTGGTTCCGTGAGCAATCTCAGCCCGGAATCCGGCGCTCCCTACGACTTGTTGGAGATCTCGGCCGGCGAGGACTCGCTCGATCCCGGCAAGGATTGCATCTGCGGGTGCTGCCGGTGTGGAAGGAACCTTAAATGCAACGCGATACTCGCCTGTGAAGGCAATGAAATCCGTGAATGTGCCTCCGGTATCGATTCCGATTCGCAGTTGACGGGGTCCTCGAGACTTTCTGGATGTCATGGCTCCATTCTGCGATAAAGAAAGAAAATATTGAAACAATCCCCAGCGCGCGGCGTGGTAGGGGTACCGCGCCCCACTTTTGCGGCGGTCAGCAGTTCTGTGGGTGGCACCGACCGGACAACGAGAGGCGTCTTGCTTTATGCCTGGAGGCTGCGGTAATAGATATTCGACTGGTAGAGTTTGCGCAACGGAGGCTAGGTTAACTAATGAAATCAAAGTCAATTGTTTTTGGTATCGCGCTCATCGCATTGATGAGTGTGACGGGTGCTGCACAGAGCCGCAAGGGAGTCGTTTTTTCGACACTAACGAAGGTGGCGATCGGGAGTTTGGCTGACGGTTACGAGGTTCGCGGAAAGGTGACCTTCACAATTACCGCGGCAAACTCTGACGACTCGCTCGCGGGGACACTGACCTACACCATCCCAGATGATGCCCGGCAAAAGGTCGCGTTGGCTGCGGGGAAGCAGATTAGCGCGGTTCCCTCGACGCTGACCGTCAAGGATGTCGTCGCCGGCTTCCAGAAAACCACCTCCTGCCCGACCGTTCACCTCGAGGTTGGACCGCTGGCAATCGATGCTGTTGGCGCAAAGATCACCTTTCCTCGCAAAATCACGCTCGATATCCAGGGGCTCGAGCCCGGCTCGCTTGACAAACCGAATCCGCAACAGGAAATGGCCATGCAGTTCTGTGTTTGGACCAAGCAGATCAACAGCGGCGGTATTCGCCGTGGTGTCATCCGCAGGGTCAATGAACTGATAAACGGAGACGATCAGTAGCCTGCCAAACCTCAACTGAAATTGCAGAAGCGTCAGACAAGGTCGACATATGCTACATATGAAGGTTCTTGTTGTGACGCTTCTTCTCTTTGCAGCCCACTCGCTGGGCTGGCCGGACGGGCAGGCGACTGCGCAATCGCGCCGGCCCGTCGTCTTCTCCACGCAACCACAAACGGTGACGCTGTCCATCCGGTCGCCGGACGCGCCCCTATCGGTGACCATCGCCCGGGTGACATATACGATCACATCAGCGAACATCGATGACACGCTGACCGGGACCCTCACCCTGAGCCCGCCCGGCGAACCAAAGAAACAGCGCCGATCCGAACGAAAAGTGCCAGTCGACGCACTTCCTCAGTCGTTCTCGCAGGAGAATGTCGCGGCATCGTTTCGCAGCCGGACCTCGTGTCCTTTGATCAGAATCGAGATCGGACCGATCACCCTCTCGCTCGGTGGCCGCCTGGTTGAGGTCAGCCGCTTTGACCTGGTCATCAACGAGACCAAGGCAGAGGTTTCTCAATTATTGTGCTTCTGGTCCAAACAGATCAGCACGACCGGCCCTCGCCGAGGCATCGCCGCGAAGATCAACCGATTGATCAATGGTGATGACCAGGCACAGTAGATAGCACTCCTTCGCATCATAGCGGGATGGCGGGATGGCGGGATGGCGGGATGGCGGAATGGTAAGAAACGGACAAAGAGTGGCCCGATGCCTTGGTGCTGATTGGTTGTGTGCTAGAATCGATTCGGCCCGTCCCCAGATGATGCCAGCTCGTGTTTCGATGGTCATGCTTCCGCAGTGCGCTGTAAGTTGTCCCCGACAGCCTGACTAAGCTGTCGGAAGAACGATCAGGGGAGTGGAAATGTTGAGGAAGAAGAAGTCTCGCGCAGCGGTCCAGGCGCTCCTTTTCCTGTGCCTTTGCGCGATGCCGGATTACGCGGGCCAGTCAGAAGCCAAGCCAGGCCTGCCTGCGGCGCAGAGCCCTGCGTCGCTGCCGACACAGGACCCGCCCACCCCACCCGCTCAACAGACCAAACCGCAGGAACAGGCTCCGGTGGTCAAGGAGCGCACAGAGGTCGTCACGCTGACAGTGACGGTGACCGACCCCTACAATCGTCTTGTGACCGGGCTCGACAAACAGAATTTCGTTGTCTTTGAAGACAAGATCAAGCAACCGATTGAGTTTTTTGCCGATGAAGATGTCCCGGTCAGCCTCGGGATAATCTTTGATGTCTCGGGGAGTATGAAGGGAAAGGTGGACCGGGCCCGCGAGGCCCTCAAAGCGTTTGTGCAGGCGAGCCACGACAGTGATGATTTCTTCCTCGTAGGCTTTAACCAGCGCGCCAATCTCCTCGCAGAGTTCACGGACGGTGATTCGCTGCTCAATAAACTGACCTTTGTCGACACCCGGGGACAAACTGCACTCTACGATGCGGCCTATCTTGGGATTGAGAAGGTCAGACAGGGACGTCACAACAAACGCGCCCTCCTCCTTATCTCGGACGGGCAGGATAATTCGTCGCGCTATTCCTATGGCGAGTTGCGCAAGTTGCTCAAGGAAGCGGATGTGCAAATCTACTGTATCGGGATCGTTGAGATCGGAGGCGGTTCAGGCGGGTCGCTCGATTTACAGGGCCAGTCGATTCTCGAGGAGATGAGCCAGGTGACGGGCGGCAAGGCGTTCTTTCCGCGGTCAGCAGCCGAGCTCGAAGATGCGACGACACGCATCGCGCTCGAACTGCGGCGTCAATACAGCATTGGCTACATCCCAACCAACGTCAATCGCGACAGTCGTTGGCACAAAATCAAAGTTGAAGTAAAACCACCTCGCGGTCTGCCAAAGCTGAGCGTCCGGGCGAAGGATGGCTACTACGCTGTTCCTTAGAGGTTGTTTTGCGGACCGCAGCTTGCTTTGGTCGAGGGCCGATCGACGCTCATTCAGCGTCGGTTTCGACACTCTTGCGCTTTCTGGCCTTTGGCTTCTTGACCACAATGAAGCTCTCGACAGCCTCGTCTTCGCTGCGAAATGAGGCGATCACTTTGAGTAACTGAGTGATAGTCAGCGCTCCGTAGACGCGGTCGGTCAAACCAACCAGCTTCAGTTCTCCCCCAGCATCTCTGACCTTGTTGTAGGCGCGGACAATTTCGCCGATTCCCATGCTATCGATGATGGGAACCTCGGTGAGATTGAGGAGGATATGCTCCGTGCCTGCGCTGAGGACCTTTTCGACAAGCATCTGCAATTGATGACCGCCCTGCCCTTTGATGAACTTGCCACGCAGGTCGAGCGATGCGATCGTGTCAAGGTAATGGATTCCGATGGTCAACATAGTCCGGAAATTGATTTCTCTGGATTTCGTTTGCGGAGCGTGAATACTAACCGCAGGACGCCTGATCGCTCAAGTCTCGTCGGCAGGATTCTTTTCCGATCGAGATACAATCTGCATTCTACAGGACAAGGTGCTAAGATCAACAGCCAATACGACAGGAAATGAGATGAAGAGCAACCCCGGAGCAATTATTCTGGAAGAACAGGAGGGCTATCTCGAATGGCTCCTTCCCGGACGTGACCCACTTCTTGCGGAGATGGAGAGGTACTCCTCCGCACATCACATTCCAAGTTCCGACCCTGAGGTGGCGATATTTCTCTCGATCTGCGCGCGCGCGATGGGGGCGCAACGGATCCTCGAGATTGGAACCGCCATCGGCTACGGCGCTATTGCGATGGCTCGCGCGATCAGCCCCGCGGGAAAGGTGACCACCATCGACGTCAGCCCTGAACGCGCACGGATCGCCCGCGACTTTATCGATCGCGCCGGCCTCACCGCCCAGATCGAGATTGTCCTTGCAAAGGCGCTCGACGCATTGCCAGCACTAAGTGGTCCGTTCGACCTGGCCTACATTGACGCCGTCAAGGAAGAATACCCCGCCTATCTTGAGTTGATCGTCCCGCTGCTTCGCAGAGGAGGCGTGATCATTGCCGACAATGTGCTCTGGAAGGGCCAGGTCGCGACCGGTCGGCTACTCTCCCCGGACCAGAGCGAGTCCACCAGCGCGCTTCAGGAATTCAATCGGCGCATCATGTCTCACCCGGAACTTCACTCGGTAGTTGTCCCGCTTGGAGATGGTTTGGCTTATGGAGTCAAAATCTAGAGCACGATTTCTGACCGGGTCACCCGATGTCTCAATCGAGGGGGTCCTCGCAGCGCGCGAGGCTGTCTATCGAACGCTTGAGCCGACACCGCTTGGGCGTTATCCCCTGCTCGATGGGGAAACGGGAATGCGACTGGTTCTCAAACACGAGAATCATCTGCCAACCGGGGCATTTAAGATCCGCGGCGGTCTCAACTTCATGCATCATTTTGCGGCCGAGCGCACCCATCGCGGTGTCGTCACGGCGACGCGGGGCAACCACGGTCAGTCGGTGGCACTGGCCGCCGGTATCTTTGAGACGCCAGCGACGATCGTTGTGCCCTTCGGCAATAACCCGGAGAAGAACGACGCGGTGCGCGCGTTTGGCGCCCGCCTCGTCGAGTTTGGTCGAGACTTCGACGAAGCGCGGGAGGAGGCCGAGCGACTGGCCACCGCCGAGAATCTTCGCTTCATCCACTCCGCCAACGAACCTCATTTGATCAACGGTGTCGGAACCTACGCACTTGAGATCATCGAGAGGCTCAAGCTGATGGGAGAATCGCTTCAGGCGATCTTTGTCCCGATTGGTATGGGGAGCGGAATCTGCGGTGTCATCACCGTCTTCCGCGAGCTGTCCCCGGAGACGAAGATCATCGGGGTTCAGGCCGAGGGTGCGCCGAGCGTCTACCTTTCATGGCGCGCGGGCGAGAGGGTGACGACGCCTCACGCGCATACCATGGCGGATGGCGTCGCAACGAGGGTCCCCGCGGAACTGACACTGGGGATCATGACGAGGGGCGTGGACGAGATCATGCTTGTCAGCGACAGCGAGATCATCCGCGCGATCCGCCTGCTGTGGAGAACAACGCATAACCTGGTTGAGGGGGCCGGTGCCTGCGCCGTGGCTGGGGCGATCAAACTTAAGGAACAACTGGCCGGCCAGAACATCGCGTGCGTTTTGACTGGCGGAAATCTCGACACACAGACCTTGAAGACGGTCTTTTCCACGAAGTGAAATGGCTATCGACTCAGAAAGCCTCCTTCCGGCTTTGGTGAGACAACCCCAGTTGTGGTTCTGCCGTTGTGCGGCTGTGTGATAAGAATATTGTCATG
>JANNRD010000070.1:0-2484 GCA_031401095.1 Acidobacteriota bacterium | reverse complement strand
AATCCAAGGCAGCGGCCCTGCGGTTTTGCAATCACTGCCGGATCAATGGCGCGGCCACGCCTGCCGTCGCCTTTAGCAGCAACGAGGTTTACGGTGCAGCCACCGAATCCCCCTCCGGTCATGCGTGTGCCAAAGACACCGTCAATTTCGGTTGCAATCTCGACCAGCAAGTCGAGTTCGCGACAGCTCACTTCATAATTGACCCGAAGACTTTCATGCGATTCCAGCATCAACCTTCCAAATCCGGCAAAGTTGCCCTCTTCAAGTGCCTGCGCCGCATGCTTCGTCCGCTCATTCTCGCTGATCACGTGACGGCATCGCTTGTAGACAGACTCAGGAAGCAAGTCCTTCGCCCAATCCAATTCTTCGAGAGTGACATCGCGCATTGCGGCAATATCGCTGCGCTGGGACCTCAGAATGCCGACTCCCGATTCACACTCTGCTCGTCGAGCGTTGTACTCGCTCGTTGCCAGGTTGTGGCGAACCATCGTGTCGCAAATGACGAATTGCGGGTCACCGGAACCAATCGGAACCGCACGATAGTCCAGATTGCGGCAATCGATCAGCAACGCATGTCCCTCGACACCGAGACACGCGATGTACTGATCCATGATCCCACAACGCGTACCCGCAAATTCGTGCTCCGCCGCTTGTGCCGTCTCGGCGATATCGATCAGATCGATGACCTCATCGGAAAGCGAGAGAAGCGCGTATGCGACCACGACCCCGAGCGCCGCCGATGAGCCGAGTCCGGCTCCGACCGGGACGTCGCTCTCGATCAAAAGGTCAGCACCGCGGAACGCGAACTGCCTCCGCGCAAGGCAGGCCGCCACGCCTCGAATGTGGTTGCCCCAGTCATCGGCCGGCCGCAGATCTTCGGCTATCCTGAACTCAATCTGGCCGGGAAACGCGGTCGAGTAACACCGCACACGTTGATCGTCACGGACCGCTGCTGCGACAGACGTGCGCCGGTCAATTGCCATCGGCAGCACCAGTCCTTCGTTGTAATCCGTGTGCTCGCCGATGAGATTGATCCGGCCCGGCGCCGAATAGATTCTCGGGATCGTTCCGAATCGATCTCGAAATGCTGCGCCAATTCGGGCGTTGTCGCTCATAACACACCCTTTGCCGCCCTCAACTCAGCCGCCTTTTCCTCAGCCAGCGTATCGTTGATGAAGGTCCCCGCCCCGGATTCACACCCTGCGAGATACTTGATCTTCGTCGCCGTTCGATGCGGCGGATAGAACTCGATATGAAAGTGATAGCAGCTGTAGTCGCGCCCATCAGTGGGACGCTGATGCATAACCATCATGTAGGGAAGTGAGAACCCGAAGAGGTTGTCGTAGCGAATGAGGACATCCTTGAGCATCTCCGCGAGGCCCCACTCCTCTTGCGCGGTCAGATCGCTCAGAGCCTGCGAGTGTCGCCTCGCGAGAATGTGTACCTCATACGGATATCGCGCATAGAACGGAACGATGGCGATGAAGGAATCGTTCTCGCTGATGACACGGAGCCGGACGTTCCGCTCGTCGACGACAATGTCGCAGATCAGACAACTCCCATTCTTATCGAAGTGCCTGGCGCTCGCCGAAAGCTCCCGCTGGATCTGTGGCGGCACAAATGGGAATGCATAAATCTGACCGTGAGGATGTGCCAGCGTGACGCCAATGACGTCGCCTTTGTTCTCAAAGATGAAGACGTAGTGGATCTCCGGGCGCTGGCCAAGCGATTCGAAGCGATCGCGCCAGACCCGGACAAGTCGGTGAATCTGAGGCACGGTCTGACCGGCAAGCGAGCCATCGTGATCGGGTGAATAGAGAACCACTTCGCACAGCCCCGCTGCAGGAGCAACAGGATGTAAGTCGTTACCAGTCACCTCCGCGACCGGTGGCGGAAGCTTGAAGGTTGGGAACTTGTTCTCGAATGCGACGATGTCGTAGGTAGTCGCAGGCACCTCCGTCGGAAATCCCCCCGGCGTTGTCGGACAGAGTGGGCAATAGCCTTCCGGTGGCTTGTATGTGCGCTCTTGCCGGTGAGTCGCAGTCGCGACCCATTCCTCAAGCAGGGGGTGCCAACGCAGTTCAGACATATCATCCCCACCGACCCACAGTCTCGGTCGCAGATGCAATCGTAGGAGCAGTGCTGGTCCCTGTCCCTACGGCTTCTCCACCCGGCTCCTCGTCGTCAAACCAGTAGTAGACGAGATAGCGGCCATCTTCTCGACGGAGCTCTTCCTTCCTCATAACGTGAGATTACGCTGTCCTGGTCTCTGCGGAGAGAGGGACAGCAGTTGACCCTCTTTCCTCGAGAATCTGACTGACTATCTGCCGCATCTTTGCGCCCTCGAATTTTCCGCGGGAGGCATCGATGACCTCGAGGCTTATCTGACCCCGGCAGATCACAGTTTCACAGGATATGTCAGAGACTGCGTAAATAAGACCGGCAGTTTCAAAAATTATAATATGGGTTATTCAGTAGCAGATG
>JANNRD010000069.1:0-5251 GCA_031401095.1 Acidobacteriota bacterium | reverse complement strand
GAACCGGTGATGATTTTGCGGGCGTCGGTCCCGGCAGTGGTGCCCAACTTTGGCTCTTCACCAGAGCGCCGGAAGTCAAAGGCCAGTACGCGAACAACAACACGGATGCCTCCTATTACTTCAATCCGTTCAACGCGGATGGCACAGCGATCTTCACAAAACCTGCGTTGGGGACTATCTCGTCGCAGAAGGGACGCGGCATCTTTTACAATGTGGGATTCCAAAATCACAATCTGCGTATCAGTAAGGAATTCCGGATCACTGAAACACAATCCATTTCGTTCGTCACTGAAGGCTTTAACTGGTTGAATCACCCGAACTGGAACGGCCCGGATACAAATCCGAATAACCTGGCCACGACGTTCGGCAAGATCACCTCGAAGGGCGGCGAACGGCAGGTTCAATTTGCCCTTCGCTACCAGTTCTAGTCATTAGCTGACAGAACAACTCTCCGAGCCTGTCCGGTCGCCAGACCGGACAGGCTTTTTGCATGAATACCAGTGACCTTTCGTGACTGGTGGGAGTAGAATACTGTCGATCCTAAGACCCACTTCTGAATTACCAGCGAGGGTTAGCGAGATGAGAAAACCCGGATTGATTGCACTCGCGTTTCTCACCGCCGTGACGGTTTCTTTCGTTGCACACGCGCAAGGGGTGGCAGTGCCGACAGTGCCTCAAGCCATGTCTGCTGCCGGCAGGCCGCGTGTCGAGATCGTCAGCTACAAGATCGGCATGGATTATTATCCAATGCTCGATAATCCCAGTCTGACGACACCACAAATGACGGCTGATACCGGGGAACTTCCGCCAACAGAGAACGAGCGGTTAGCCCGCCAAAGCCGCAGGAATAACAGAAGCACGAATGCTCTGCTTGCCTTGGAAGACAAGAGGGCGCGCGGCAGGCTGTCTTCGTACCTGCGTGTCATTGACGACGCACAACTGGTGCAGGTCGTTATCAAAAACACAGATAGCAAATCGATCAAATCCGTGGATTGGGATTTTGCGTTCCCGCGTTATCAAGACGGAAAGCTACTGGCGCGCTTCGATGTCTCAAGCAAAGTCGAGATCGAACCGGGCGGCAGGAAGACGCTCAAATACAAACTGCCCCGAGGCACGAAGAAGTGCGAAGTGGTCAAGGTCGTCCGCGACGAAGAGCAGTCGCAAAGCATGAGCACGTTTGAAGCGGTTTGCGGGCAGGGCTTTAACGATCCGTTGCTGCATGGGCAGAAGCAGGAGACGATCTCCATCAAACGAATCGCCTATGCTGATGGCACCGTTTGGACGCGGGAGTAAATGAGAAGCGACACTCGGAGTTGGAGACGGCGATCCACCACGGCCTGCGGTCTCGGAAGCGCGCTGGGCACGCCAAGCCAAACGACGGACCAGGGAGCCCCTTGGCAAGCGTTGCGTGGCTGCGATGATAAGGCTATCCTGCCTCGGATAGTTAGAGTCTTTCCTGGTAACCAGTCCCAGTACTCTTTATGCGACATCGTTTTCTGTTGGTCTTGAACGTGTCCGTTGTCGCGGCAGCTTTGCTCGGCGGACACTCAGGCCCAACTGCGCAGCAGGATCGCGTCAGACAGTCGTCACGTGAAGACGGCTATCGGGCTAACAACATCGGCGTCGCACTGCTCGAGCAATTCAAGTACAGCGAAGGCGCAGGAGAATTCCGGCGTGCCTTGGGGCTCGAGCCCTCGCTTGCGATTGCCCGGGTCAACCTTGCCATCGCACTCTACAACACACCTGATGTTGAAGGCGCTGCTCGCGAGATCAAGGCCGCGGCCCTCCTCCTGCCAAACTCGCCACAGGTTCACTACCTGCTCGGACTGATCGCCAGATCGCAAAACCGAATCCCTGAAGCGATCTCCGCGTTCCAGCAGGTGCTCAAGATCGATCCTCGCGATCCAGGAACAAACATTAACCTTGGCCAGTTGTTGACACAGCAACGGAAGTATCCGGAAGCCATCACCGCGCTTCGCGAGGCGCTCTCGAGCGAGCCTTACAGCGTGACCGCAACATACAACCTGGCAATCGCGCTGACTCGCGCGGCCGAGACTCAAGAAGGCCAGACAATGCTCAGGAAGTTTCAGGCTCTTCGCGACAAGCCGTACGGCATTACGCTGGGGAAGAGCTACCTCGAACAAGGTCGGTACGCTGAAGCGATCTCGTCCACCGGAGCGGAGGCTGTGCTGGTTGACACCGCGACACCCGATGTCACCTTCACCAACGCGACTTCGAACGTGTTGCCAAAATCGGCCACGGCTGAATCCAGGGCGTTTGGCCCAACCCCGATCGGGCAAAGCTTCAAGGCGGGCGACATCAACGAAGTGGTAAAGCGGCAGATCGCTGCCAGGCTCGCCGGCGGCGTGGCGCTATTTGACTTTGATGACGATGGCGATATGGACCTTCTGAGCGTGGGGCCGCGGGGGCCGACACTCTACAGAAATGACGGCGGCAAATTCGCCGACGTCACGAGTCAATCCGGCTTCCCCCCATCAATGTCCAATGCCGTGTCCAATGCCGTGTCCAATGCCGCGTCCAATGCAATCACTGTCGTCACCGGAGATTACGATAACGATCAACGGCCGGATGTCTTTGTGCTTGGGTACGAGCGTTTGGCGCTCTACCACAATGACGGCAACGGAAGGTTTTCGGACGTAACGATGGCGGCGGGCATCCCTGAGTATCCTTATCTGGCATTGTCAACAGCCTTTGTCGACGTCGATCACGACCGTGATCTCGATATCTTCATCGCCGGCTTCGTCGACCTTGCAAGAATACCGGCGGTGGATCCGAATCGGCAGCTGGTCTTTCCGGAGGATTTCCCCGCAGCGCCGAATATGCTCATACGCAATAACGGCAACGGGAAGTTCACAGACATAACCGCGGCCGCGAAGGTCTCAGGGTCGGGCAGTCGCGCGGTTGCGGTAGTACCGAGTGATTTCGACAACCACCGCGACATCGACCTGCTGGTTGTCAACTACGGCGCGACGCCTGCGCTTTTCAGCAATCAGCGCGACGGCACCTTCCGCGATGTCGCAACCGAAGTTGGGCTGAACTTCACCGGCCGATTTACCGGCGTGGCTGCTGGCGACGTCAACAAAGACGACTTCACCGACTTCTTCTTCAGTAGAGCCGATGGATCAGGTCTGTTCGCAATGAGCGACGGCCGCGGCCGCTTTAATAGTAGCCCGGCGCCCACAAGATCGGCCGGAGTGAACATCTCTGATGCAGCGATCGCGGCGCAGTTTCTCGACTATGACAATGACGGTTTGCTGGACCTGGTGCTACTTCAACATCAAGGCGTGCGGGTCTTACGGAATGTTGGGCGGAATGTTGGGCGAAGTGTTGGTCCAAATGCGGGGTCAAATGCTCTGGGCGATGCAGGAACCGGGTGGAACGATGTTACCGAGCGCGCGGTGTCAGCCAATCTTCTGAGAATGACGCTCACAGGGGGCGGCCCCACCGCGGTCGGACTTGGTTCCGCGGACATCGACGCTGACGGTGACATCGACTTGATTCTGTCGCTCGCAACCGGGGACATCGAGATCGCAAGAAACGACGGCGGAAACCGCAGCCGCGCATTAAAGTTGCTACTTACCGGCAGGGTCAGCAATCGCACAGCGGTCGGAGCAAAGATCGAAGTTCGCGCTGGAAGCCTCAAGCAAAAACTGGAGACCTACGCGGCAACCCCGGCGCCGGCACCCGCCGACATCCTCTTCGGACTAGGCAACCGCGGTGGCGCCGATACCGTTCGTGTCTTGTGGCCTGCAGGAATTGTCCAGGCGGAAACCGACTTATCAGCTGCAAAACCGAGCGGGCCGCTCGCCGTCTCACTAAAGATCACCGAGATTGATCGCAAACCTTCGTCGTGCCCCAACCTCTACACCTGGAACGGCGAACGTTTCGAGTTCGTGACGGATTTTATGGGGGGCGGAGAGATGGGCTACTGGGAGGCGCCGGGCGTGCGCAACCATCCCGACCCGGACGAGTACGTTCGCATTCGCGATGATCAACTCAAACCGCTTCAAGGACGATTCGAACTTCGCGTCACGAATGAGCTTGAAGAAGTAACCTACATCGACCGGATCCAATTGATAGCTGTCGAGCACCCGGCGGATACCGAAGTTTATCCCAACGAGGGGATGGTTCACCCGCCGCGTCCGTTCAGGCTTTTTACGACGCGTGACGCGCACCCGCCCGCAGCCGCGTTCGACGATCACGGCCGCGACGTCTTGTCTCGCGTCGCGAAGCTCGATCGCCAGTATCCGCACGATCTCGCTGTGCACAGAATCAGGGGATACGCTGAGCCGCATGCCTTGACCCTTGACCTCGGCCAGGCAACGAAAGGCTCGACATTGTTGCTGCTCACTGGTTGGACCGAATACGCCTTTTCGAGTGATAACGTTGCGGCTCAGCAAGGTGGGCTGACTGTGATACCGCCTCGGTTGGAGGTCAAAGACGCGACTGGGCGCTGGCGAACCGCCGTCGCTGATATTGGCATTCCTGTTGGGAGGCCGCAGACGATGGTGATTGATCTGACGGGTAAGTTCCCAACGGAGAATCGCGAAGTTCGCATCGTCACGAACATGCGAGTCCACTGGGACCAGATTCTTGTCGATACCTCGAGCGGCAAGGTGCCGGTTCGGTTGACGCGGCTCGACCCTGTGAGGGCAGATCTGCGTTGGAGGGGATTTTCTGCTGAAGTATCACCAGACGGCCGTGAACCGTTGAGCTACGATTACGATCGCGTTTCGCTGACATCGCCGTGGAAGGTGATGACTGGGCGCTACACTCGAGAGGGTGACGTGAGAGAGCTGCTCGCGCGCACCGATGATATATTTGTGGTCTCAAAACCAGGCGACGAAATATCGTTGAGTTTTGATGCGACCAGGCTGCGGCCGCTTCCTCAAGGGTGGAAGCGGACCTTTCTGCTCTATGCTGACGGGTTCAGCAAGGAGATGGATCTTAACTCGGTAAGCCCCGACCTTGTCGCACCGCTGCCGTATCACTCGATGAAGAGTTATGGGCTTGCGGTCAATTCGCTGACGGGCAGGCCGCTGACTCGCAGCCATCGCGAATATGTCAGGCGCTACAACACACGCGTCGTCGCGTCACCCGTGCCGAAGATCGAAACGGCATTCGGGCTGAACGTCACTCGTCAGGTGTCTCGATGATTCCGAAAGCACCGCGTCGTAGGTAATGAACCACAGAGACTCAGAGACACAGAGCCAGCACAGAGAAGAAATAG
>JANNRD010000068.1:0-6372 GCA_031401095.1 Acidobacteriota bacterium | reverse complement strand
AGTGCCGTGACGAGCAGGGTCATCGTCATGAAGACGACCATCTGCATACGGAAGGTCTTAACTGGACTGCGCAATCTCACCCTTTTCACGTCCTCACAGCTTCGCGAGAAGAAGCGTCAGGTTCGAGAGCAACTGCTCGCTGGGCGGCTGCGACCACACATTCGTCCTCGCCTTGTATATCACTCGGCGAGGCAACTATTTCTTCTCTTCCTTTGGTTCGGGAGGTGTCACATCAGGCTGTAGCTTCATGACAAATGTCGACATGGCAGGGTCACGGAGGAATCCCGCTGGTGGACCCGAGTAGAGCGCATAACACCGCCCACACCGGTAGCTCACATCCGATCCTGCGAGTTCCGCCCTTGACCGGTATGTCGGGTCCGGCCTCAGCTTGAGTGGCCCGGCACAGATATTCCCTTTCTCATCCCGCCGATTGCATACCGTCTGTCCCGGCTTCAGCAGTGTCACATCTTTGAGTCCGTCTTGTTCGATCATACCGATCTCTCCCGCTGTGCGCTCACTGACGCTACAAATCGTTCGATATATAGGCCGCGAGGGCGTCTTTCCAGTTGCGCAAGGGCGGCAATCCAATCTCTCCTGAAAGCCGGCACTGGAGCGGCGTCCAGTGAGGCCGTGGAGCTGCTCGCTGTAAGTCGCAATCACGAACTCTGACGATCAATCGATCCGCCTCGGTCTCGCTCAGACCGAGCAGCCGCGCCGCAGCCACGGCAAACTCGTAATACGAACACGTGCCCTCATTGACGACATGATAGGTCCCATGCCGTTTCTGATTGATGATCTCACCCACACGCTCAGCAAGGTCCCGAATGTAGGTCGTCGTTGAGAACGCATCAGTAATCGCCTGCACCTGTTCTCCCAGACGAAGCCTGCGCGGCGCGGCGGCGAGAAAACTATCCTTCCCCGCTCCATAAACCCACGCGGTGCGCACGATGTAGCTGCGCGCTGATGCCTCAACCACCGCACGCTCTCCCTCGAGCTTTGTTTCACCATAAACGTTGATTGGTCCCGTCTCGTCTTCGTCCGAATACGCTGGGCGGCCGGTTGTTCGACCATCAAACACGTAGTTTGTGCTGAAATGTAGAACCTCAGCGCCTGTCTCGGATGCCGCATCAGCGACATTGCGAGGCCCAATGACGTTGATCGCGCGCGCGAGCTCTGGATCGAGTTCGCAGGGATCAACCTGAAGAACAGCACAATTGACTATCAAGTCCGGGCGCTCTCGCCTGATCGACTCGTCCACTGCGAGACGATCAGTAATGTCAAGATCGCTGCGAAGAAGCGCACGGATTGTGTGGCCTCGGACAAGATGATCCGCGAGTGCCCTTCCGACAAGCCCGCCCGCGCCGGTAATGAGGATCTTCATTGATTGATCATTCAAGTCGGGAGACGATGCGGTAGATGCCAATGAACGCGCTGACAGTACCGAGGATCAGGCCAGTGACGATCATCCACGGTGCTGTCTTCATCCATCGGTCAAGAAAATAGCCGAGCGCGATCCCGCCGACGATGTTGGATGTGATCACCGTCCCGACTGACAACGCGAGCCCCAGCTTGCGATTCTCGGAGAGATTTCCCATCTTCCACCAATCAACCCGCCGCCTATCTCAACTGGCCGGTCTGCGGAGCCGTGGGTTGGTCCACAGGTGGCGCTGAGCGTGACTGCGGGCTCACCGGAAAACGCTTCGCCGCATTCACAGAACGGTTGATAAAGAACTGCGGGAGCACCCCAATTCCTATGGTCAGAGCAAATGCCGCTGCCGTCACCAACCACTGAGCACGAGTCGGCTCGATCGCCGTCACGACGCTCGATTCGGTGAGGAACATTGCCTTGACGATGGAGTAGTAGTAGTAAACGGAAACTGCGGTCATGACCACCGCGAGAGCGGCCAGTGCAAACATCCACGAGTTGCCTTCGACCGTGCCCGCTTCAATCAAGCCAAGAAAAATATAGTACTTCCCAATGAACCCGGCCGTCGGTGGAACACCTGCGAGTGCCAGCAGGAAGACCAGCATGAAGATGGCCAGGGACGGGGCCTTATGTATCAATCCCGCGAAGTCGTCAACTTGATCCGCGGCGATGCCCTGCCGCCTGAGCGTGATAATGACCGCCCACGCACCCAGGTTCATGAACGCGTAGACCATAAGGTAGATCAAAACGCCCGTATACCCCGTCCTGTTTCCGGCCACGAGGCCGAGAAGTACATAGCCCGCGTGGCCAATCGAGGAGTATGCCAGCAGGCGCTTGATATTTCGCTGGGTCGTCGCTGCCACGTTTCCCCAGACTATCGTCACTGCAGCAATGACGCCGAAAATCAGGGCCCAGCCTGGCAATCCTCTGCCCTCTGAACTCGGTAAATACCTCATCCCACCGAGCCCGTCGAGAAAGATTCTCGTCAGCATCGCAAAACTCGCCGCCTTGACCGAAACCGACATGAACGCCGTCACCGGTGTCGCAGCGCCCTCATATGCATCCGGCGCCCACATATGAAATGGCACCGCGGCTATCTTGAAACACATTCCCGCTGCAACCAGGACCAATGCTACGAGCAACAGGTACCGCATCGGCTGGCCCGGGGCGATGAGCGGTGGGAGCTCTGCACTGATCGTATAGAGATTTGTCGACGCGGTCGCTCCGTAGAACAGCGAAATGCCATAGAGGAGGATTGCGGAGGAGAAGGCACCAAGCAGAAAGTACTTGATCGCGGCCTCATTCGACTTGCTATTGCCGCGCATGAAACCGACGAGGACGTAAATCGATATCGCCATCAGTTCGAGGCTGACATAAAGCGCCAGCAGATCCGCTCCGGTGGCCATGAACATCATCCCGACAGTGGCAAAAAGAATGAGCGCGTAGTATTCGCCAGCCTGCTGCCCCTCGACATCGAAGAACCTGATTGAGATGACTATTGTGATAGCAGCGGAGATCAAGAGAAGGAACTTGAAGAAGATGGCGAAGTCGTCCACCACCAGCATACGATTGAAGGCGAATCTCTCGCTTCCGTGAAACTGGTAATAAAGCAGAGCCGTCGAGACGGTCGCCAGCGTGAGCCCACCAAGACAAAAGAACGCAGTCCATCGGCCGCGCTTTGCCGGTGCGACAATGTCGACGACGAGGGCAAGGCAGGCAAAGAGTGTGACAATCAACTCCGGCGCTATCAGCCAGAATTCGCCGGGATTGATTCCAGTAGGCATATGTCTTCGCAGTGAGCGTCTGTGGGAAAGCCCGGGAGCGCCTGGGACCGCCGAGGCCCAGCTCGGCATTCTACTTCTCCCCAACTACCGTTTCTTCGTTGGGGTCGGGACCGGTTTACCCTGGGCGCGAAGGATCATATCGCGCGTTTCGGGCGGCAACGCCATGATCTCTTTATCCGTCAATGGCCGCCGCAATCGCTCTGGAATAAGGGCTGGAATCGTTGTTTTTACCACAGGTCCGGCACTCGCTCCGACCGCCGGTGGAACGATGGCCGCACTCGGCGCGGCTGAAGCTGAAGGCTCTCCAGCCTTTTCCACTTTCTTCCCGCCGCAACCGCTCGCGATCGTAACCGCGAGCGAGAGCAGTGCCGTGCTCAATCTCCTCATTTCACCACTCCAGTAATTTGAGCCTGGCGCGGCTGCGCGTAGCCCCGGTCTACCTGTTTGACGATGTACTCAGTCGGCGTCTTGAGATAGTTGAGAATCACCTGTTGGGGAAGTACTCCAATCGCAAAGACGAGGACCACGAGCGGAACGAAGTACGCAACCTCGCGGGGCGATAGATCCGGAAGATTCTCGTTATCAGGATTCTCAACCTTGCCGAACATGGTCTTCTGGAAAAGCCATAGCATATACGCAGCACCAAGGACGATGCCAGTAATCGAGAAAACACCCCACCAGACATTGCGTTCAAACGCTCCTCGCAGAATAAGAAATTCTCCGATGAAGCCATTGAGTAGTGGGAGCCCGATCGACGACATGGTCATCACCAGAAAGACCGTCGCGAAGACCGGCATGACGCTCGAGAGCCCTCCATAATCGGAGATCTGCCGCGTATGCCGCCGTTCATAAAGCACTCCGACAATGAGAAACAGCGCGCTCGTCGAGATTCCATGATTAATCATCTGGACGATGGCACCGTTAATTCCATTCGGATTCGCGGCAAAGATGCCGAGCATGATCAACCCCATGTGTGAGACAGACGAGTACGCCACCAGCTTCTTCATGTCACCGTTCGTGTAGACGAAAAATAGCGACAGCAAAGCGCCATAGATGAGGCCAATGATCGCCAATGGAACAACGACTCGCAGAACACGAGGGTCAACACTCGCCTGCGGCAGGATCGGCAGGCTAAAGCGCAAAAATCCGTAAGTCCCCAACTTCAGCAGCACACCGGCAAGAATCACGGAGCCAGCGGTCGGCGCTTCAACGTGCGCATCGGGTAGCCATGTGTGAAAAGGGAACATCGGGACTTTGATCGCAAATCCCACAAAGAATACCGCCCAAAGCCAGATCTGCGTGCCCAGGGGAATAAACTGCCCGACGCCATGAAAGAGTGGGATGTTGAAGGAACTGGTGAAGCCGGCGCTGGTCGAGGCCTGGGCGATCCCGGCTGCGTCTTTGATCATTGCGATCGTGCGCTCATTGCCGGCGAACTGAGCGACCCAGCCGTTGAGCTCAGCTCCATGCGCCTGTACCAGTTCTGGGAGCGAGAAATAGAGCTTGAGGATGGCCAGAAGCATGACCACGGAGCCAACCAGCGTGTAAAGAAAAAATTTGATCGCTGCGTAGAGCCGGTTCTCACCACCCCAGATGCCGATGATGAAATACATCGGTACCAGCATCACCTCCCAGAAGGCATAGAACAGGAAGAAATCGAGCGAGACAAAGACACCAAGCATTCCAGTTTGCAGGAAAAGCAGGAAAAGGTAGTACTCCTTTTTGCGTTGCTTGATGTAGTCCCACGAACAGAGCGTTGCGATCGAGCCAAGCAGCGTCGTGAGGATGATCAGTACGAGGGCCATCCCGTCGATTCCCATCTGGTAGCGAACTCCGATCGACGGAATCCAACTGTGATCCTCGATAAACTGAAACCCGGGCTTGCTCCTGTCGAAGGCGAAAAGGAGCGGGAGCGAGACAAGAAAACAGACAAACGCCCAAACGTTCGCGAAAAGGCGGATCGCATCTGTCTTCTCCTTCCTGAAGAATAACAGCGCCAAGCCACCAGCCGCCGGCAACCACGTCACCAGCGAGAGGATGTGCAGACTACCCAGTGTCAACTCATTCATCTTGGTTAACCTTTGCGCCCAGGCCCCAAACGGGGGCGCTATCCGTCTGCTCGAAACTCTCTATTTGCCGATCACGAGGTAGACGACAAAGAACGCGATCAGCCCGACGATCATGAAGAGTGCGTAGTTCTGAACAAGCCCCGTCTGGACGCTGCGAAGCACGACAGAGCCTCCACGCACCAACCAGCCCTGCAGATTGACGAGCAGATCGACGACGTACCTGTCGAACCACTCCGACGCCCGACTCAGTATCTGTGATAAGCGGGCCGATCCGTTCGGTATGCCGTCAACACCTCTCGCATCGAATCGCATGAGTATGCGCGATAACCGCAGCAACGCGCCAATCGGAAAGACCGCATACGTCTCATCAACGAAGTACTTGTTGAGACTCAACCTGTACGGCAATCCTCCGAGTGCTTTCTCGGCCTGCTCGGCAACATCGCGCCGCTGCAAATAGACCCATCGAGCAAGAAGAATGCCAGCCGCGGCAACCAGCAGCGAGACTCCCATCAATCCCAACTCAACGGAAATCGAGCTGTGGCCCTCCACCGGAGTTTCCAGTTCTTTGAGGATGACGGGTTGCAGCCATTCCGCAAAGTAGTTGTGCCCTCCAAGCGCATGCGGAATGCCCACCCATCCACCGACAAGTGAAAGCGCACCAAGAACGGCAAGCGGGATCCACATGACGGACGGAGATTCGACTGGTTTGTCATGGTGACCTTCGCCGTCCTTGTCAAACCGCTCCTCCCCCCAGAAGGTCAACGCCATGAGACGCGTCATATAGAAGGCCGTGCAGAACGCGGCGACGAGACCGACGAGATAGAGCACCTTCGACGAACCAAATGTCTGCCAGAGGATTTCATCCTTCGAGAAGAAGCCGGCAAAGGGAATGATCCCGCAGATAGCGAGCCACGCCGCGACCATTGTCCAATGGGTCTTTGGCAGGTACTTCTTCAGTCCGCCCATCTGGCGCATATCCTGCTCGTGGTGCATCGCGTGAATGACCGAACCACTGCCAAGAAAAAGCTGTGCCTTGAAGAAGGCGTGCGTGAAGACGTGGAAGACTGCTGCTCCGAAAGCTCCGACGCCACAC
>JANNRD010000067.1:0-3321 GCA_031401095.1 Acidobacteriota bacterium | reverse complement strand
GCACCACCGTACGCCCCCGAAGAGATTTCCGAACTGTTCCAGTTGCAGTTCGATCGCGGGGCGGCGACACGTGAGAACGTATCGTATTGGAATGCCGGAGGTCCGTCATACCGATGGAATGAGATACTCATCTCCCAGACGATCAAGAATGGCACCAACCCAATTCGAATACGATACGTTCTCACGTGCCGCCGCGCCGCGATCGAACTGCAACTGCAGCAGTTCGGCAATCTCTTCGGAGGCGTACGGTGGTGCATTTATTGTGAACTGTCGCGGGGATTCAATTACCCAGGTTCTCCAGGTGCCGCCATCCGGTTCAACGCTGTTCGACGACGAAAAGCGACAGGGGCCAAAACGGCGCTGCGCGGCTGGCAGTTGAGGCTCCGTCGGACTCACCGCTCTGGCCAGGCCAATTGGTAGATCGTTAAGTGCCGTGTTAAGTTCTGAACTCGTACCGCGAATTGATTCGGCTTTGACGGGCGAAGACCATTCACCGAAATGCTGTGCCGAAATTACCGAACCAAATGTTAGTGCCGCGACGATACCGAGACGTATCTGTTTGCTTTTCATGAGTTTTCTTCCTAATTTTTGATTGAGAGAAAAATTCTCTCCTATCTACTAGCGCGACAGTTTTTGAAGACGGAGGTCAGAATAATTTGGAAAAGTTGACTTCTGTGTTTTAAGCGAATAGTTTCGTGATTGAGAACAAGTTGCTCTCGACACCACCAAGGTTTGATAAATGGCGGATAAGCGGCGTCCGGCAAGCGGGATAACGGAAGCGTTACGCGATTGGAGCGATGATCGGGGCGACGAATCGACTGACGCTTTGCTCAAACTCGTCTATACGGAACTGCATCGGCAGGCGCATCGCTACTTGCTAAAAGAGCGCGTCGGACACACTCTCCAAACCACCGCTCTGGTTCACGAGGCTTATCTCAAACTCTTCAAACACAATAACATTACGTGGGAAAGCCGTTCGCATTTTTTCGCCGTTGCGGCGACGATGATGCGGCGCATTTTGATTGATTACGCGAGAAGCAAACATCGCGTCCGACGCGGCGGAGTCCATAGCGATTTGCCGCTTGAGAATGCTTTGACGATTAGCGTCAGCAAAACCGATGTCGATTTGCTCGCGCTTGACGAAGCCTTAAACCTGCCTGCCGCAAAGGAAGCGCAACTGGCAAGGGTTGTCGAACTCAGATTCTTTAGCGGTTTGGAAACAACTAGACTGGGCGAGGGGGCGACCTGATGAGTATATCGCGTTCGACTGGCAAGCCGATACAGCAGCCTTCGCCGGACAGTATCGGCATGCGGAGGACTTCTCGCGCCGCTCAATTAACCTCGCAACGCGCGGCGAATCGAAAGAAGTAGCAGCCGGCTATGCTGCTAAATCGGCACTGCACAAGGTAGTATTCGGTCATTGCGCGCAGGCCAAAGAGTCGGCAGCGCAATCGCTCGCGCTTGCACCCAAAGAGCTGCCGCCTTCACGAGCGGCACTCGCACTGGCGCTGTGCGGCGCGGCGGCTCAAACAGAGCATCTTGTGGACGAATCTGCCAGGCAATATCCCAAGTCCACGCGCCTCAACAATCTCTGGTTGCCTGCGATCCGCGCAGCGAGAGAACTGCAACGCGGCAACGCGGCGCAGGCGATAGAGTTATTGTAGCCCGCCAGCCAATATGAAGCCGCCGACGAGTTCCGGCCCCAGTACCTGCGCGGGCAGGCTTATTTGAAACTCAACCAGGGTGCTGAAGCCGCCGCCCAATTTCATAAGATTCTCGACCATCGTGGCGAGGCTCCACTGTCAGCCCTCTACCCGCTCGCGCATCTCGGGCTGGCACGCGCCCTCACGCTTCAGGGCGACTCCGCGAAAGCGCGCAAGGCTTACGAGGCCTTCTTTGCGCTGTGGAAGGATGCGGACACAGACATTCCCATCCTGATTGAAGCAAAGAAGGAATATGAAAAGCTCAAGTTATCTTGAGTGAATGTCACAGCGTTCGTGATAGAGCAACCGCGAAAAAGCAAGGTGGGGCAGACACGATCTTGAGGGGGCGGTCACGGACTTTGATAAAGCGCTCGAAATCAACCCTCGATTAGCGGAGGCTTAATCTAATGTGACGGGAGCTTCACGCCGGTCTTCAGGTTATCCGGGACAATTATCTCAGGGCAGCCGTTGATGAACTCGAGGGCTCGGACCTTTGCGCCAATCCAGGCTGCGAGGTTATCACTAGAGGGAAGACGCCGACGGACAGATGATTGTCCTCCTTCGCGTCTTTCGTGTCTTTCGCGGCTTCGCGTGAGCTCCCCGTGTTCCCCGGAACGGTTGTCGTTGTTTCTTGGGAGCAATATCTGATCTCTTTGGGGTTACGGATGTACGTGACCTGTGCGCGTAGCAGCTGGCGCCCGGCTGCGATGCAGCCGGGCGTCGAATGTTGTGAGTCTCTAGTCCTTGTTTCCAGTACGACCCGGCTTTGCGCCTGATGGAGCGCTACCCGACCCGGTCCCAGCCGTTCCCGGATAGTAGTTTGGATACGCGGGCTTCTTCACTTTGGCCGGCGGATCCTTCTTGAGGTTCTCAAGCACCACCTGAACTGCACGCTCCAGCTGTGGGTCTCGGCCGCTTCGCCAGACTTTCGGATCTAACTCAACCTCGATATCAGGCGCGGTTCCGTGGTTCTCAACGTCCCAGGCGCCATCGGTGTTGTAGAAGGCAACACGAGGCGCAGTGACCTGACCTCCATCCATCAACTGCGGGTAGGTGTAGATGCCCACCAGTCCACCCCACGTCCGTTTTCCGATGAGCGGCCCGACGCCCGCCTTTCGGAAGAGCCACGGCAGAAGATCGCCTCCACTCCCCGCATACTCGTTGATGATCATCGCCTTCGGTCCGAAGATAGAGCCGACGGGCGTGGTAAAGTCTTCCCCTTCCCGCGTCGCCCAGTAGTTCATCAACGGCCGGCGCATATAATCGACGATGTAGTCGGCCGCGGTGCCTCCGCCGTTGAAGCGCTCGTCGATCACAGCACCCTGCTTATCGATCTGTGCGAAATAGTAGCGATTGAAGTTGGTGAAGCCAGCGCCTCCCGTGTCGGGCAGGTAAACGTACGCAACCTTCCCGCCGCTCAACTCGTCGACCTTACGACGGTTCCCCTCGATCCACGCCAGATTGCGCAGACCTACCTCGTTGGCAACCGGCACTACCGTTACCTCGCGAGAGTTCGTCGCATCGGGATTCGGGCCGACTCGAATGACTATCGATTTGTTCGCTGTGTTCTCAAAGAAGGTATAGACATTATCCGTCGCGCGCACGTCACGTCCGTTGA
>JANNRD010000066.1:0-2626 GCA_031401095.1 Acidobacteriota bacterium | reverse complement strand
GGGCACACGAACTTCCGCGACGGTTGCGAGCCGGGCCCGGAATTCCTTCGCAAGGTCCGTCATCTGCCCGAAATCCGCGACCGACCGCTTGTATAGCCACTTCATGAGCTGTCGCGCGCGGAACGGCTTCTCGCCGATGCTGCTCGCAAAAGCCTCCAGCTCGGAGCGCGTAAGCCCGAGGAGGTTGGTGCGAGGCGCAGTAGTCGGCGTCATTGCGAGTCAGGACTATCGCGGGCAAAGCTCCGACGCGGCGAAGAAATACGCGATTTCATTCGCTGCATTCTCTGCGCTGTCAGAACCGTGGACCACATTTTCCTCGATGCTGCTGGCGAAATCTGCCCGGATCGTGCCTGGGGCGGCCTTTTTCGGGTCGGTGGCGCCCATCAGGTCGCGATGCTTGAGCACCGCGTTCTCGCCTTCGAGGACCTGCACGATCACCGGACCCGACGTCATGTACTTGACCAGATCCTTGAAGAAGGGACGCTCGCGATGCACAGCATAGAAGCCTTCGGCCTGCGCCTGCGAGAGGGTGGTCATCCGGGCGGCAATGATCTGCAAGCCGGCCTTTTCAAAGCGGCTGTAGACCGCGCCGATCAGGTTCTTTTTTACGCCATCGGGTTTGACGATGGACAGGGTGCGTTCTAGCGCCATGGACTTCAGTGATCCTTTATCTGGTGGCCGGTAACGGCCATTTGGGCTTTGCGATACCGGCACGCGCGGGCGCCGGGCACGGATTTTCGAGCCGCGGAGTCTACCCGTTCCCGGCGGGCGGAAGCAAGAAAAAGATCAATAAAGACGCGGAGTTAGGGAGCCCGACTCAAACCGTGAAGCTCTCTCCGCAGCCGCACTCACCCTTGATGTTGGGATTGCGGAAGCGGAAGGCCTCGTTCAGGCCTTCCTTGACGAAATCCACTTCGGTCCCGTCGATGAACCCCAGGCTCTGGCGATCCACGATGACCTTGACACCCTGGTTGTCAAAAACCACGTCGTTGCTCTCAACGACATCGGCGTAGTTGACGACGTAGGCAAATCCGGAGCAGCCCGTCTGCTTGACACCCAGACGCAACCCCAAGCCCTTGCCCCGACTGGCAAGAAAACTCCGGACCCGGTTGGCGGCAGAATCGGTGAGCGAAATAGCCATTGCTTGGGAACCTGCTGACGGCTGAATCAGACGTACCTGAATATACACTCAAGTGGCGGAATATTGCGCCGCCGCACGCACGGCATCTTCCAGAATGAGGAGTCGCCCCCGCTTTTCAACCGGCACGGCGAGTTCCTCCCACAAATCCCGTGCACTCCAGCGGGCAACCTGCCTCGCAGTCAACCCCGACAGGCGCTCCGTCACCAGCGACGCGGCGGCGAGAAAGTGGGGACAGCCGTAGGCCTGGAAGCGCACTTCGGCCACTCGCTCCTCCAGCCACCGGATGCTCAAGGCGACTTCGGCGCCCGCCGCGTGATTGCCTGAGCGGGTGTGGGTCACCCCGGGTCCCGGCAACAACCCCGCATTCCTCGGGTGCGTGAAGTGCTCGAGGACGAGCAGGGAATAGGCTGGGGGCTGGGGGCCCAGGGCTCGGGCCAACGCGGAATCGGACATGAGCTCACCCGGCGCCATTCGCCAAGCTATCGGCCGACGATCACGTCAATTCCTGACAAGACGAGTTCCAGTTGACGCCTCGGGATTTTCCCCACCCGCTCGACAAGCTGGCGTTTGTCCAAGGCCACGATCAGCGATACGTTCGCAACAGAGTCTTGCGCCAATCTGGTCACCGCTGCGGACAACAGCACATTTCCTGGAGCTCGCTCCCATTTGAGATTGCTGGTCAGCGGCACGCAGACCACCGTGCCGATCCGACTGGTATTCAGCGCGTCGCATTGCACGACCACCACGGGACGTCGATAACCTGGCGCGGAACCCACTGGCTCGCCGAGATCGGCCCACCAGGTTTCGCCCTGTCCGATTACCACTCGGTCTTCTTCAAGACCTGCCGCCCCGCTGCAATGCTGAACGTGTCCGGCTCAGGCGCAACATCCCTAACGACATCGTTCATCAGCTCGGTGACACGGTCCGGAGCGTGATGTCCGATAAATTCTCCGAGCGCCCGGCTGTAGATCTCGCTTCTCGAGCTCTTCAAGCGCTTGGCGAGCGCTTCAGCCTCGGCGAAGACGTCATCAGGAAGGGAAACGGCTACTTTCATACCATTAGTATTACCAATGCGAAAGACTGCTGTCAATCCGGTGAAACTCCCGCACGCGGTACCTGACGACCCTGGAGAGACGAACCGCGCTCAACCAGCCCGCCACCGGCAGCTGCCCAAGGTACGCGCCTGGATTGCTCATCAGACCCTCACAGAGCGCCTCGCTTCGCTGTCTGCCGTCGCCCGCCATTTTGGCCGCTCTGAAGCCAGCCTCCGAGAAAGCGTCAGGCATCACTTCAACTACCCTTAGCCAAATACCCACGGACCCTCGACCCGGCGCTGTTCGTCGACAATGCGACAATGTGACAATGTCGACAATGTCGTCATGGCTCATTCCTTCCTTAGCAAAGACAATACGCGAGTTACTTCCTGATAAATTTCGGGCCAGTCTCGACCATGCGCCGAGCTGAAACGTAGATTCACAACGATAG
>JANNRD010000065.1:0-9748 GCA_031401095.1 Acidobacteriota bacterium | reverse complement strand
ACAGAGGCACAGAGACACAGAGAAAGCACAGAGAAGAACAAGAGGGATTGAAGAACATCCTCTCCCTTCCTATTTCTTCTCTGTGCTTTCTCTGTGTCTCTGTGCCTCTGTGGTTCATTGCTTCCGCTATCTACTGTACCGGTGGTTTCGAAAACATTGAGACACCTGACTAGTTGCCCTGACCGAGGGGGATGGTCGAACGATCGTCCGGCGTTCCTCGCCCATCCGCGTCGCTGGGTCGCCACGCTTCTCTCTCGATAAAATTGAGGAGTCGGAGGATGAAGCTGTCCATCTCGGCAGCGAGAATCTTGATGCGGTTGAGATAATGATTGTAAGCGAGCACGGCTGGCACGGCGGCACCTATTCCGGCTGCAGTCGCGATGAGAGCATCAGCGATGCCGGGGGCGACCACTTGAATCGAGGCAGTCGCCGCCTGGCTCAGCCCCTGGAAGGAGATGATGATGCCAACGACGGTGCCGAAGAGCCCGATAAACGGCGTCGCGCTCGCCGTCGAAGCAAGCCAGCCCAGACTTTTTTCAAGGCGCGACGTCTCACCGATTGCTGCGGCCTGCATGATCCGGTGCACTGCTTCAAGACTGAACATCGCCTCCGCAGGAGTGCTCGCGGAACTGCCATGCCCAGCCTGTGCGCGCAATTCCTCGTGAGCCGCGATATAGATCACGGCGAGCGGACTCGCGGGAAAGGCGGAGCTGCTTGTGTAGAGATCCTGAAGCCGTTTGCTGCGAGCGAAGACCTGAAGGAACTCGAGTGATTGTCGCTGCGCACGTTTTGTCGTGCGTGCCTTGGTGAGAATGATGGACCACGAGACAAGCGAAAAGACAAGAAGAACGATCAGAACAAACTTGGCAATCGGACTCGATCGAAGGACAAGATCAGACAGACTGGTGCCCTGCTGGACGACCGGCTCTTGGAGGAGCCAGAGTGCTATTGCAATCAACAAAACTTCTCCATTAACTTCACAACGATCAGCCGGAATGTGACAGCCTGGTAACGCCCTACTCGACTTCAATGAACCTTCGAGGTCCAGCAGTGTCTTTCGAGATAACAGACTTATCTCTTAGCAATTAGCTTCTCAAACCTGTCGGTTATGCTATCATGCGCAGCATCCCGGGTTCAAGGTGGCCCTTTTAGCACACCTGCCGCGTCCGTCTCTTCTTTGACAGGTGCGCGTGTCGCTTCATCTCACAGCCATGAGAAACAAGGCACGATGGGCCAAACCGAGCCGAATGAGTGACCGAAACCGGCTGCTTGCTGGATGGTTGTTACGCGGAAGGAGAGTAGATCGATGAAAGCGACGATGAAACTTCTCATCGCTCTCGCCGTGCTCAGTTGCTTCACATTGTGCGCGCAGAGCGTTCAGTCAGTCAGAGCGAACTCGAACTCATCGGCACCTGGCACTCAGGACAAGAAGGTCATGACCGAGTTCCGTGGCGTGCGTCTTGGTTTCAAACGAGCACAGGTAGCAACAGCACTTGGCAAACCCTCGAGTTCGGATGAGACGCGAGAGGAATTCACGTTTGACGGCGACAATCAGATGACCATTCATTACGAGAATGGTGAGGTGAGAGCGATACAGGTCTCTTTTGTCAGCGCAACCAAGATCCCAACCTGGACTGAAGTAGTCGGCGACGCGGAGATCACTCAGCTGGAGAGTGGCGCAAAAACCGCCCGCAAGGTAGTCACTGCCGAGCACTTCTGGGTGTCGATGTATCAGAGCAAGGATGGCACCACTACTCGCATAACCATCAGCCGATAACAGTCTGTATTGGCCAGCCGGCTGGGCAGTTCGGGACCGGACTCACTTCCTCGCCAGTTCAATGCGCGTAATCGCGCGCCGCAGTTTTTCCTTGATCAGTTCGAGGTCGGTCTCTGCGCCCTGTCCGGTCTGACCACCCTGGTGACTTAATGCAATCAGCTTCTCGGCCCGGCTGCGCGCTTCCCGAGCGCGCTGGTAATCGATCTCTTCCGGAGTCTCGGCCACTTCAGCGAGAACGGCGACGCGGTCCGGCAGAATCTCGACAAAGCCACCGCTGACATGCAGGGATTTCTTCTCGCTACCCTTGCGGTAAGTCAGCACCCCACTCTGCAACTGCGAGATCAGCGGGGTGTGATCAGGGAGGATGCCGAGCTCGCCTCCGAGGCCGGGCACGACCACCTCATCGACATTCTCGCGTAACACCAGCTTCTCGGGTGTCACCACTTCAAGTTCAAGTTTCTCTGTCATATAAAATGCGGTGTCGGTTCAATCGATCCTTACAGACTTTTCGCCGCCTCGATTACTTCGTCGATCGTGCCCTTGAGAAAGAAGGCCTGCTCGGGGAGCTCGTCGTGCTTGCCATCGACGATCTCCCTGAAGCCCCGAATCGTCTCGTCGAGAGAGACGAGCTTGCCGGGGATACCGGTGAACTGTTCGGCAACAAAGAATGGTTGCGAGAGGAATCGCTGTACCTTGCGGGCTCGCGCGACCGTGATCTTGTCGTCCTCTGACAGTTCATCGATGCCAAGGATCGCGATGATGTCCTGCAGGTCCTTGTAGCGTTGTAGGACACGCTTAACGTCCTGCGCGGTGTTGTAATGATCCTCTCCGACGATATGTGGATCGAGGATTCTTGAAGTGGAGGAGAGCGGATCGACCGCCGGGTAAATCCCGAGCTCGACAATCTGGCGCGAGAGCACCGTCGTTGCATCGAGGTGCGAGAAGGTGGTTGCGGGCGCTGGATCGGTCAGATCGTCCGCTGGGACATAGATCGCCTGAACCGATGTGATCGAGCCAGTCTTGGTTGAAGTAATCCGCTCCTGAAGCTCACCCATTTCGCTCGCGAGGTTCGGTTGATAGCCGACGGCGCTCGGCATTCGCCCGAGGAGGGCAGAGACCTCAGATCCGGCTTGCGTGAAGCGAAAGATATTATCGATAAAGAGCAGGACGTCCTGGCCTTCGTCGCGGAAGTGCTCAGCGACGGTCAACCCGGAGAGGGCGACGCGAAGACGGGCTCCCGGGGGCTCGGTCATCTGACCATAGATGAGAGCGACCTTCGATTTCGAGAGATCCTCGTCATTGATAACACCAGACTCGCGCATTTCCAGCCAAAGATCGTTACCCTCGCGGGTCCTCTCACCAACGCCGGCAAAGACCGAGAATCCGCCGTGCGCCTTTGCGACGTTATTGATCAACTCCTGAATGAGCACCGTCTTGCCCACTCCGGCGCCACCAAAAAGACCGATCTTACCGCCTCGGAGAAAGGGTTGGATGAGGTCAATGACCTTGATGCCGCTGACCAGCATCTGCTGATCGATTGCCTGCTCGTCAAGTTTCGGGGCATGCCGGTGAATCGGATTGCGCTTTGTCGCTTCGACCGGCCCTCGACCGTCGATCGGTTCGCCGATAACATTGAGAATGCGTCCGAGAGTTCCGTTGCCAACCGGTACTTCGATCTGACTGCCGGTATCAAACGCTTTCATACCGCGGACCATGCCATCGGTGGGCATCATTGAAACAGTGCGGACGCGGCCCTCACCGAGGTGCTGCTGAATCTCACAGATGACATCAATGTGATTGTCAACTTCGAAACCCTCACTGGTCACGCGGATCGCCTGATAGATCGGTGGGAGGTGGGTCTCCGGGAACTCGATATCGACTACGGGGCCAATGATCTGGACGACGCGACCGACGCTGTCATTCACTGCCGCTGCGGGATTTGCCATATATTTGAGAACTCCTTCAAGGTGCGACCTGACTGACTATTCCAACTCCCTCAGACCGTCGCAGACCAGGTTGATGAACTGCTTCTTCAAAGCCATATAGCCTAGCATGTCACTGCCGACCTTGGCTAGGCAGGAAAGGCTTGAAGTACGGTGGCTGCGCCGGCGCCGCCGTCCGCCAGCCAGGAATGAGGTTCAGAGTACGGGCTTTAGCCTGCTCGACTACACTTCCGGCGGAGTTAAGAGCAGGCTAAAGCCCGTACTCTGAACCTCATTCCTGGCTGGCGGACAGGTGTTACAAGCTGTGGGGACAGTGTATAGTACGGACCGGAGGCGACTTGGACTTAAGCGAGACTCTGAGACTGGCGATCACGGCGGTTTGGGCGCACAAGCTTCGCTCGGCGCTGACCTTGCTTGGGATGATCATCGGCGTCACTGCAGTCGTTATCATTGTCTCATTGATTCAGGGCTTTAACCGCTATGTCGATGAGAAGATAGCGGGTATCGGCGCCAAGTCATTCAGTGTCCGTCGGTTCGGCTTTGATGACTGGCGGACGACCGATGCGATCGCACTGGCCCAGCGTCGTAACAAGGACCTGACCATCGACGATTTCGAGTTCATCAGGTCACGCGCAACGCTGGTCAAGCAGATTGGCGCCAAGGCGCTGGGCACGCCTTCGACCATCAAACGCGGGAACGAGACGGTTGAAACGGTCAGTGTCGATGGCGCGACGGCTGGTGTCGCCGAGATCGAGAATACCGATATCGCCGAGGGCCGCTTCTTTACGACTACAGAGAACGACTCTGCCATGGCAGTGGCGTTTCTTGGCTCGGATGTAGCTTTGAAACTCTTCCCTGTCGGTTCGGCGCTCAATCAGGAAGTGACGATCAATGGACTGCCGTATCGGGTCGTCGGGATTGCGGCTGCGAAGGGGACGATCTTCGGGATTCCACAGGACATCTTTGTCACAATCCCAATCAGAACATACGCCAAGAATTTCGGCGCACTCGTGCGTCAACGCAGCTTTTACATGGTTGCGACTTCGGTGACCGACGAAGTCTTTCAGGAGGCGGTCGATGAAGTACGGGCTCTGATGCGGGTGCGACGCGGCCTCAAGTATGGTGAGAAGGACACTTTTGGGATCATGACTCCCGATGCCATCACCGGACTTCGCGACCGATTGCTTGGCCCGATCTTCATCGTTGCGATTGCCGTCCCTTCGATTGCGCTCGTCGTCGGCGGGATCGTGATCATGAACATCATGCTCGTCTCGGTAACCGAGCGCACAAAAGAGATCGGCATTCGCAAGAGCCTGGGTGCCCGTCGCAATGACATACTGAAGCAATTCCTCTTTGAGGCCGTCATGCTCTCCGCAATCGGCGGTTCAGTCGGGGTGCTGCTTGCCTGGATAGCAGGAGTTCTTCTCACGCAATTCGTTTTCCCGACGTATCTCTCGATCACGGCAGTGATCGTTGCGGTGAGTGTCTCCGGTGCCATTGGCGTAGTCTCGGGAATCTGGCCCGCGCGGCGTGCGGCGTTACTCGATCCAATCGAGGCCTTGCGAGCTGAGTAATCAATCATGCGGCTACTTCGCAGTGACATTTACGAGAACCTGCTCATGGCGCTGTCAACATTGCGCGCCAACAAGCTGCGCTCATTCCTGACCGTGATCGGTGTAGTGATTGGAGTCTGGACGGTCATGGCGATCGCCTCGATCATCAGCGGTATCGACTACGCTGTCTCAAAGGAGATCGAATCGTTTGGCACTAACTCTGTCTTTCTTTACAAGTTCGAAGCTGGGGTCCGTTTTGGCCCGCCGACTCGTGAAGAGAGAATGCGTAAGGACCTGACGTTCGACGATGCGATCGCGATCTCGCAATTGCCGTCGATCAACCTCGCGGTTCCGGTACTTAATATCACGAACGACTATTTTGGACGGAAGCTCTCGGTCAAGGGCGGGGGTAAGGAATCAACTTCAATACAGCTTCAGGGGACACTTCCGGAGTACGAGAAGGCCGGCATCTGGTTTCTTCAGTCGGGGAGGTTTTTCAGTAAGCTGGAGAACGAATCGCGGAATGAGGTCTGCGTCATTGGAGCCTCGGTTGCCGAGCAGTTCTTCCCTTTTCTGTCGCCGCTTGATCGGGCGCTGACGATCGGTGGCCGCGAGTTCAGAGTGTTGGGTGTGCTGGAGAAACGCGAACAGCTCTTTGGTGGTGGCGAGGGGAGCAACGATCAGAACAACGTCATTTTCGTGCCGTTTGGTGTCGCGCAAAAACTCAAACCGCGCGCTGAAGACATCTTCGTTCTGGCAGTCGCCAAGCCGGGGATGCTCAAGACGGCGCTCGATGAGATCACAGACCTCCTGCGTATTCGCCGTCAGGTTCCATTTGGGAAGCCGAACAACTTTGGCATTGCGACCGCCGATTCGATCATTGAATCATTTCGTGCGATCACTGTTGGTGTCGCGCTCGCGATGATCGCGATCTCCTCGGTCGGTCTGCTCGTCGGCGGGATCGGAGTCATGAATATCATGCTCGTCTCGGTTACTGAGCGGACACGTGAGATAGGTGTTCGCAAAGCGATCGGTGGCCGGCGTCGAGACATCCTCTGGCAGTTTCTGATCGAGGCGATGACATTGACGGCAGTCGGTGGTCTGGTGGGACTACTGGCCGGCTGGCTGACGACGTTGCTGATTCGGATGTTTGTGCCGTCCTACGTTCCTATCTGGGCGCCGATCGCCGGCTTCGTCTCGAGCGTCGGTATCGGCCTCATCTTCGGGCTCTGGCCTGCCTGGAAAGCAGCGCGTCTCGATCCAATTGTCGCCTTGAGGTATGAGTAGTTTTGGTGTGCTTCAATTACGAAGACAAGAACCACAGAGACGCCGAGACACAGAGACAGCACAGAGAAGAAACAGGAAAGCTGGAGAGGGAGTTCTGACAACCCCTCGTTCTTCTCTGTGCTGTCTCTGTGTCTCCGTGTCTCTGTGGTTCTTGTTCAGGGAATGAGGAGCACCTGCTCGGTAGCGACATCGTCGGGAAAAAGTAGCGCAGTTCTGGCTGCGGCGCTACTGAAGACGCGCCGCTTGCCCGATAATGCAGCAGACCGGCCGCTCAACCGCCTTCCGCATTCAGAGGAGGGAGGTACAAGGGCCCAAGAGAAAAGGAGTATGCGATAGTGAAAAACCTGCTGGAGAGTCTGATCGGGAAGGAAATCGACATTCACTGTGGCACGTCGACGTTCCGAGGAAAGATACTGAAGGTCGCGGGCAGCGTTCTGCAGATTGAGAAGGAGGAAGTTGTCTGCTACCTCAACATCGACAAGATTGTTGCTGTCTGGGATTCACAGGAGCGAAAGGGAAAGGCTCCCGGTTTCACCGTTGACCATTCCCGCGAGCGCTAGAAACTGCATAAACGGGTCTCAGGGGCGGCGCAGCCTGTGGGATGATTCGATAACCGGTAATACGCTTCTCCCAGTAGCCGGCAAATGTCGAGAGGACGACGCCCTGTGAACTGGAGGCATGGTAGAAGGAGAAGGCATCACGGACGACGCCGACATGAGAAAGTCCGTTAAAGAAGACTAGTGTTCCGAATTGCGTGACCTGATCAGATGTCGCTTCCGGGAGAGTCTGCCACAGTGCGCGCGCGGGCATGCGCGTCAAGTTGAACCCGATTTCGGAGAAGACTCTCCACACGAGACCAGAGCAATCGTATCCGTGGTCGTCCGTTCCGTAGAGGCGATAAGGAGCACCGATCTTTCTCAGAATCGCGCTTTCGAGAAGAGATGCCGACTCGGCCGCCAAACCAGGAGCGAAAGGCGGCCGAATCAACTCCGGGCCGAACGCCGGTAAAACCATCGGCAATTTGACGGTCCTCGAGCGTCTCTCAACGGCGACGAAGTCCGACTCCTGGGCTAATGCCAGGTGCGCAATGCCGGTCAGAACGATAAGCGTCAATGGCAGACAAAGGAACGTCCTCAATACTGGTCGCATAACCATTCGTGCTCCTGATCGCTAGCTCTCCTGATCGCATTTGGTCACCGGGATGCAGGTGACGATGAGGTGCCGGTATCTTAGCCGGGGAGAAAAGAATTGTCACGCGCAAATGAGCCAAAAAACCTTTTGACGGGATGACTTGGCGCGCGCCTCAGGTTTATACTGTCGCTCCGTCTTGTTGAGAAACCATTCTGGACTTTTTTGCTTGTATCGAACTCTAACGCCCCAGAGTTGGAGCGGGATCAGACGAATAATCAGCAAACAAGATTCACGATATGAAAATAGCGATCTTGGGGACGCGAGGCATTCCAGCTAACTATGGCGGCTTTGAAACTTTCGCCGAACAGTTAGGTACAAGGCTCGCGGCACGGGGACATCAGGTCACAGTCTATGGGCGGAAGCACTATGCGACAGCTGGGCGCCGCGAGTACCGCGGAGTTGAGTTGGTTGTCCTGCCGACGATTCGCCATAAGTATTTCGACACGGTGGTTCACTCCTTTCTTTCGATGCTCCACGCGCTGACTCGTCGTTACGATGTCATTCTCGTCTGCAATGCCGCGAACAGCATCTTCGCTTTTTTCCCTCGTTTGTTCGGGACGCCGACACTTGTCAATGTTGATGGGCTCGAGCGCAAGCGGAAGAAGTGGAACTGGATTGGACGCAGCTATTATCTCGCCTCGGAATGGCTCTCGACCTTCCTCCCAACTGAGATCGTGACCGATGCCCTGGTGATACAGAACTACTACGAAACAAGATATCGAAAGAAATCGGCGATGATCGCCTATGGTGCTGAAGTCGCACGTCGAGCCGCGCCTGAGCATCTCGAAAAATATGGATTGCTACCCGGCAAGTATGTCCTCTACGTCAGCCGTCTCGAGCCAGAGAACAACGCGCACCTCGTGATTGAGGCTTACGAGCGGGTGGAGACTGATCTTCCACTGGTGATTGTTGGTGGAGCTCCGTACGCCAAGGAGTACATCGCGCAGCTCAAGAGCACGCGTGATCCACGGATCAGGTTTCTCGGATTTGTCTTTGGCGAAGACTACCGCGCGTTGCAGCAGAATGCATACTGCTATGTGCATGCAACGGAAGTTGGTGGGACGCACCCGGCGCTGATCGAGGCGATGGGAGCCGGGAATTGCGCACTGACGCTCGCTACTCCTGAAAACCTCGAAGTCATGGGCGACGCGGGTATCGTCTACCATTCAGTCGAAGATCTTGTCTGCCAGCTTCAGCGCGTATTAAGCGATCCATCGATCATCGGTGAGTATCGTCATCGAGCGATGTCGCGTGTCATGCAGCTTTACAATTGGGAGCAGATCACCGACGAATACGAAGTCCTGCTCGCTCGCGTCGCTGGCGACGAATCGATGGCGACGCCTCGGACATCCAACGCGCCGGCGCAAATCGACTATCAGTTAACTGCGTTCAGTGAAGCACCGCCTCAGAAGGTCAAAGTGCGCCGCGCGGCTCGCACTCTGCCGTGAGCAGTAATCAAGTGGGTACCGAGTGCGGAGTTGAATGAACTACCAGTCCAGTGCGAAGGTTCCGCTTTGGCGCGCCGGCGCCGCGCTCGTCACCGAACACCCCGGCCTCATCAAGTCGCTTGTTCGTCGTGAACTGACGAACAGGTACAAGGGTTCGCTCGGCGGCCTCAGTTGGTCGATCATCACTCCAGCCGTCATGATCGGCATCTTCACGCTCATCTTCTCGGGCATCTTCCAGGCTCGCTTTGGCAAGACTGGGGGCCATTTCAATTTTGCCGTCTACCTCTTCTGTGGAATGTTGCCTTGGATTGCCTTCAGTGATGGAATTCAAAGGGCGACGACGGTTCTGACTGAGAACGTCAATCTTATCAAGCGCGTTGTCTTTCCGGTCGAGGCGCTGCCGGTCAACGTCGTCCTCGCAGCGGTTGTCCAGCAACTGCTGGGCACGGTGGTTTTGCTTGTCGCTGCATTTGCGCTCGATCGCACGCTCCATCCGACGGCACTTTTGCTCCCGTTGCTGCTCATTCCTCAACTGGTGGTGACGCTCGG
>JANNRD010000064.1:0-4129 GCA_031401095.1 Acidobacteriota bacterium | reverse complement strand
CCGAGTGCGAAACGACATCCACGTGATGCTTGCCGAGAGCGAACGCCCAACAACGGCATGTAGGGGACGCGCAACAGCGGCGCTGCGCTTGCTATTGCGCGCTCCCGATGCCGAGCGGTTGGGCGTCAGGGTGAGAAGACTCGGTCTGCACCAGTATCGTCGCCATGAAATCGCGAAGTGCGCCCGCGAACTGTGGCGCAATCTTTCGGGAGCGTTGCATATGGGTTCACTCGTCCTCAGACTCGCTGGCGTAGCAATTGCGTTTCTTACCCTTCTGCCGCTAACCGCAACGGCGGTAGAAGACGATGCAGTCCGTTCAGTACTCGCCGAGCAGACCACTGCCTGGAATCAGCACGACGCCAAGGCATGGGCGAAGGACTTCACTGCAGATGCGGATTTCATCAACATCCTCGGGATGCTCTTTCAGGGGAGAGAGGAGATTGAGAAGCGTCACGCTGGCCTTTTCGGAACTATCTTCAAGGACAGTCAGTTGGTCGTCACTGTTCAGAAAGTTCGCTTTCTCAGTCCGACCTCGGCAGTTGCTGAGACCGTCCATGAACTACGAGGCTACTCCCGCCTTCCGCCGGGCATTCCGCCTACCGACAGTACTGGCCTCCTGCGCACACGAATGAAGTACGTGTTCGTGCAAGCCGCCGGAAAATGGCTGATTGTGTCTGCGCAAAATACAGCCATCAGTCCACCACCGCAGTGATCCGCGCACGGACGCCCAACCATTCCATCGAGGCGACAGCCCACGGGGAGCCGTGGTCTGCGCCTCATGTCAATCGTTGGGCGTCAGGCAGGGCGCGTGCGGCTCATTTGGGGGGCTGTGCCGCAGGTCCCAATGAGGTGAACCGTTGAATCGTCGTAGCTTCGTCCGAGCCTTTGGCGTCGTGTTGGCAACTCCTGTTGCCTCAGCCCGGGCTCAAGAGTCCGCGCGGATTGCGACCGTCGGATTCCTAGTGACGACCACACCCGACGGCCCGATGCTTGCCATCGTACGCGGGAAGCTTGCTGAGTTGGGCTACGTCGAAGGCCAGAGTATTAGGTTCGAATATCGAGGGGCGTATGGCCACGTGGATCGTCTTCCGTCTCTGGCCGAAGAGCTAGTTCACCTCAACGTGGACGTCATCGTTGCGGTGGCCACGCCGGAGGTTCAAGCCGCCCAGCAAGCGACCCGGAACATCCCCATCGTCATGGTAGCCGTCGTTGATCCGGTGGCGATCGGATTCGTTGCCAGCCTCGCCCGGCCGGGCGGCAACATAACGGGCCTCAGCCTCCTTTCCGCAGAATTAAGCGGGAAACGGTTAGAACTCCTCAAAGAGGTCGTTCCTGGGGTCTCGCGCGTGGCCGTCCTGTGGAATCCAACCAACCCAAGCAACGCACTGCAACTCGGAGCGACTAAGGTCGCGGCCCAAGCGTTGGGGGTGCAGCTTCAGCCCCTTGAGGTTCGCGGTCCACAGGATCTCGAGAGGGCATTTCAAGCTGCCACGCGGGGGCGTGCCGGTGCTCTCATTGCGCTGGACGACCCGGTCCTCGTTACTCATCGAACGCGGATCGTGGCACTCGCGGCCAAGATCCGGCTGCCGGCGATGTACGGATTGACCGGCTATGCTAACGCTGGAGGGCTCATGACCTATGGACCCAACATTCCCGATCTCTTCCGTCAGGCCGCCGTCTTCGTGGGCAAGATCCTGAAAGGCGCCAAGCCCGCCGACCTGCCGGTTGAGCAGCCCACCAAGTTCGAGCTGGTGATCAACCTAAAGACCGCGAAGGCGCTCGGATTGAAGATCCCAGACTCGATGTTGGTTCAGGCTGACGAGGTAATCCAATGAGCGGGAGAACGACGCCCAACATTGCAATGCACCGGAGCGACAACAGCCGGCTTCGCCGCCTGCATGTCGCGGTCTGGAGCACGCGTCCTGGTGCTAGAGCGTACTGAGCAGTTCCGGGATCGCGTTCGCGGAGAGGGGATGCATCCCTGGGGGGTACCCGAGCTCCACGCACTGGGGCTTTACGGAAAGCTAAAGGAAACCTGTGCCCACGAAGCTCGCTACTGGAGGAGCTACCGTGGGTCCACCCTGACTCGAGAAAGAGACTTGATCGAGACAACTCCACAACACGCGGCGGCGGTTCACTTTTACCATCCCCAGATGCAAGAGGTGCTCCTCGCCGAAGCCATTGAGGCCGGTGCCGAGGTCCGCCGCGGCGTCACCGCTCTGAAGGTAACAGGAGGTAGCGCACCCGTTGTGACAGCTTCGATCGACGGGAAGGAGATCGATTTCCCGGCACGACTAGTCGTCGGTGCGGATGGTCGCCAATCCGCCGTGCGTCGAGATGGGGGATTCGAAGTCCGGCGGGATCCTGATTGGCTCCGCATTACGGGCGCCTTGTTCGAGGGAATGGGTGCACCAGAGAGCGCCGTTCATGTCTTTGTCGCACCGAGCTTCGGTCACGCCTCCCTGCTATTCCCTATCGGTGGGGATCGATGTCGGGCGTACTTCACGACGGGTCGTCGCACTGAGCATCGAACGCTCAGCGGTGCTGGAGACGTCGCTGATTTCTCTGACTACTGCACGCAGACCGGGGTTCCTCCGGAGTGGTTTGAGCGCGCGCGCCTTGTGGGACCCCTCGCAACTTTCGAGGGTACCGACGTATGGGTGGACCATCCGTACAAGAACGGGCTCGTGCTTGTTGGCGACTCCGCTGCGGCCAATGATCCCTGCTTCGGATGTGGGTTGTCTCTGACGCTACGCGATGTGCGGGTGCTGCGCGACGCGCTTCTCGGCAATGATGACAGGGACGCTGCTTGCCATCGATACGCCGCCGAACATGACTGATCGGGTGCCACATGCGCAAAGAATACGACTTCTCCAAAGCACGGAAAAATCCATATGCATCACAACTCAAGAAACAAATCACAATTCGGCTTGACGAAGAATCCATCACGTACTTCAAGGCAATCTCTGAAGACGTTGGCGTTCCATACCAAAGCCTCATCAACCTGTATTTGCGAGACTGCGCAACGTCTCAGCGCAAACTAAATCTCAATTGGAAATGAAAGTCTTCGTTGCCACAGAGGTCTAACTTTAGCTGCACCGGACGCGCTGAAGCGCGCCGGTGAGCATGACGTTATGCCTAGACGTATTCAGGCCGCCTTGACATATCATTAATGGTATAGGCACAATATGGCATGTGGCGCATCGAGGAGCACCGCCGGGTAGACAAGCAACTCTCGGGGGCAATCCCTCAGGAAATCCTGAAGCGTTACGAAAAGTGGAAAGACATAGCCATGCTCTCAGGTCCGCCGGGGTTGCGGGCGATCAAGGGATTTCACGATGAAGCCCTCTCCGGAGAATGGAAGGGCCACCGTTCTTCCCGGTTAGGACTCCAGTGGCGGGTGGTTTATCGGGTTTCGGCCGGTGTTCTATTGATCCAGGTTATTCAAGTCACTCCTCACGACTACCGGAGGCCATGATATGAAAGAATTTCGCCCCGCGAAGAAGAGGATTGAGGTTACTGTTGGCGAATCTGTCCGGATTCTTCGGGAGCTTCAGGAGCTGAGCCAAAGTCAGCTTTGCGAGCTCACCGGCATTCCCCAGGCTACCATTTCCGCCATTGAAAATGGCCGGGTTAACCTCGGCGTAGAACGGGCAAAGGTTCTTGCACGCGCACTCAAGTGCCACCCGGCAGTGCTCGTATTCCCCGGCTGGGATGCGCTGGAATCTGCGGCATAACCCGGCGCTGAACCCGGGCGCCGTTTAGCTCTGCGTTAGGCGTCATTGCAGCCTCGCCTTCGATGCGACATCAATGTAGGAGAAGCAGCCCCTTGTTACCGTACCTAGACAAATTTGAGCGGGCCATAACTCACACCCTGCTCGTCTTGATGGCCAGCGTAGTGCTGCTTGCCACCATCGAGTTAGCGTGGATCCTTGTCAAGGACGTGCTCACCCCGCCCGTGTTCCTGTTGGAAATCGACGAGCTGCTCGAGCTGTTCGGCCTGTTCCTGTTGGTGCTCATCGGAATCGAGCTACTTCACTCGGTGAAAACCTACATCGTTCGCCGGGAGTTTCACCTCGAGACGGTACTCACGGTGGCGATGATTGCAGTGGCCCGCAAGATCATCGTC
>JANNRD010000063.1:0-1560 GCA_031401095.1 Acidobacteriota bacterium | reverse complement strand
CTGACACAGGTCTCAGGCCGCGCCGGCCGCGGCGAGAAACCCGGTCGCGTCCTGATACAGAGTTACCACCCTGAACACTATGCACTCGAGTTTGCGCGTTCCCAGGTATACGAAAAGTTCTTCGAGCACGAGATCCACTTTCGTCAGGAAATGCGTTATCCTCCCTTCTTCTCTCTCATCAACCTCATGATCAGGCATCGTGAGTACAACGTTGCGGCTGAGGTCGCGGCCGAGCTCGCGCGGCTGCTCCGAGCTGCCGATTCCAGCGGCGCGCTCCGTGTTCTCGGTCCCGCGACCGCTCCGATCGCTCGACTAAAGGGTGAGCATCGATTGCAGATACTGATCAAGACAAGAAATCGGAGCATCGCGCGCACCGCGCTTGATCAGGCTATGCTTCAGTTGAGGGCGGCCGAGTATGACCTGCGCCAGATCACCGTTGAGGTCGATCCGGTAAGCCTCATGTAAACAACTCCTGCGAAATCGTCCGAAGGGTTTCGGCCGGGTCATTCGCTTTCTCAATTTCCAACCGAGTGGAGGCCCCATGGTATTAACTCGTCGATCATTCGTTTCCGCTGCCGCAAGCAGCGCTCTTGGGCTCGGCTTCAAGAGACTGAAGGATGTCGGTCTGCAGCTCTATACAGTTCGGCAGGAGCTCAAGAGAGACTTCGAAGGAACAATCGCAAAGGTTGCTGCCATGGGCTACTCGGAGATCGAGTTTGCCGGCTACTACGATCGTTCGCCTGTCGAGATTCGCCGAGTCCTCGAGCGTTATCGGCTCAGCTCGCCGGCGACCCATGTCCCACTCGAGGATCTGCGCAAGGACCTCCCTAAAGCGATCGAAGCTGCGAAGACAATCGGGCATGACTACGTTGTCTGTCCGTGGCTCGAGCCCAAAGATCGTCGGAACCTCGACGATTACCGGGGTCACGCAAAACTATTCAATCAGGTTGGCGCGGCTTGTCGGAAGGCGGGCCTGCAGTTTGGCTATCACAACCACGATTTCGAGTTCACCAGCACGGGCGGCCAGATGCCTTATGATCTTCTCCTCAAGGAAACCGACCCGCAGCTGGTCAAGATGGAGCTTGATCTCTATTGGATCACCCGTGCGGGGCAGGACGCTCTCAAGTACTTCGAGACCCATCCTCGCCGATTTGAGATGGTCCACGTCAAGGATATGGCGCGAACATCAGATCATGCCGCCGTCGAGGTGGGTCGAGGCATGATCGACTTCAAAACGATGCTTGCCCGCGCTGAAGGCGTTGGCGTGAAGCACTTCTTTGTCGAACAGGATGAACCGAAGACACCCCTCGAGAGCATCAAGGTGAGTCTCGATTACCTGCGACAGCTCGACTACTAATCGTGGCCCGATTGACCACAAGACGTCACGATAGCGGAAGCCATGAACCACAGAGACACAGAGAAGACTCAGAGAAAAAGTATGAAGGGTGGATAGAGGTCGACCACCGCTCTTGTTCTTCTCTGTGCCTGCTCTGTGTCTCTGCGCGGACATTGGCGATGCCGGCGCCGGGCAGCGTCTGCACCGAGATGCCGGCGACGTTC
>JANNRD010000062.1:0-8105 GCA_031401095.1 Acidobacteriota bacterium | reverse complement strand
AACACGTACACGATCCCAGTCTTCCCACCGTCCTGCTAAGAGGACAGTCACAGATTGAGAGTTAGTCAATCGAAGAGAAAGCCGAGTTCCCTCAGGAACTCGGCTTTCTCTTTTCAGGGAGCCCGATACCCCGGCGGCAGGCAAACAGATATCGGGACTACTGACAGGACCGACGTTATCCCGAGCGCGCTAGTCAGCAGCGGCAAGCAGATGGCTATCGAGAATGCCGGGCAGCGAGGATTGAAATGCCTGATCGAGCGCAGCCACAGATTCATCAATCAGGATATCGCCGCCAACCTCGATCGTCAGCTGACCCGCGGTAACCTCACCGATCAAGGTACACTGGGCGCCTTCCTCTCCAGCGATTGCCTCGACTTCGCGAACATCCTCTGGACGAACACTAAGAAGGATTCGGGACGGCGATTCTCCGAAGAGCAATGACAGCCACCGATGGATCGGATCCTCTAAAGATTCGCTCAGCCGCAAATGCGCATCAAGCTGCACCCGGGCGCCAGTCCCCTTCCCCCGTGACGGGGAGAAACAACTCTCAGCCAGTGCGATAGCCAGGCCCCCATCCGAGCAGTCGTGAGCGGACCGCACCGAGCCGGCTTGAATGGCTCGAAGACACGCTCGCTGCACCGCCAGCTCGGCATCCATATTCAGTACCGGGACACGGCCGGAGACTTCACCCCCGAGGGTCGCAAGAAATTCGCTGCCGCCAAGATCATTTCCGGTCCTGCCAAGCAGTAGAATCGCATCTCCCGGCTCTTTGAACCACTGTGTCGTGATATGGCGCGCATCCTCGACCACGCCCAGCATTCCGATGACCGGTGTCGGATAAATACCCTTACCCTCGGTCTCATTATAGAAGCTGACGTTGCCCCCAGTGACAGGCGTCCCGAGAGCGCGACAAGCATCAGCGATGCCGTCAATCGTCTCGCTGAACGCGCGCATGACTTCAGGGCGTTCGGGACTTGCAAAGTTGAGACAATTGGTAACCGCCAGGGGCTGAGCCCCACTGCAGACAACATTGCGCGCCGATTCGACCACCGCAAGACATGCTCCCGCGCGCGCGTCGAGGGAGCAGTAGCGCCCATTGCCATCCAGCGACATCGCAAGGGACCTTCTTGTTTCCTTGACCCGAATGACAGCAGCATCTGATCCCGGCAAAACGACCGTGTTTGTCCGCACCATGTGGTCGTACTGTCGCCAAACCCATCGCTTCGAGGCCAAATTCGGCGCGGCAATCAGTCGTCGCAGTGCGTGACCCAGCACCTGACGACCGTTCTCACTGCCCGTCTCAGCGCTCAGAGCACGCCAGACTCGCCCGACGCGCGAGGCGGTATCATCTGCCACAACCTCGGCCGGCGGTGCTTGTGGACGGTCATAGCGCGGCGCCTCGTTCGTGAGGGCCGCGTTGGGAATGTCAGCAACCACCTCACCCCGGTGCAGAACTCTCAACCTCTGGTCGCTGGTGACGCGACCAATCGTCACCGCATCAAGTTCCCAGCGACCGAATATCTCCTGTAGCTGGCGCTCCCGACCACGCTCGGCGACGATCAGCATCCGCTCCTGCGACTCGGAGAGCATCATCTCGTACGCAGTCATCCCCGTTTCCCTTTGCGGCACCAGGTCAAGGTCGATCTCAATACCCGTGCCGGCACGTGCGCCCATCTCGCACGATGATGAAGTCAATCCAGCCGCCCCCATATCCTGAATACCAACGATCGCACCGGCGCGCATCGCTTCAAGGCAAGCTTCGAGCAGAAACTTTTCGGCAAATGGATCCCCGACCTGAACGGTCGGTCGTTTCTCCATCGCCGCTTCGTCAAACTCGGCCGATGCCATGGTGGCGCCATGTATCCCATCGCGACCGGTCTTTGCCCCAACATAGATGACGGCATTTCCGACGCCCTCTGCCTTCCCATAGAAAATATGCTCGCGGCGGACAAGACCGAGCGCGAACGCATTGACAAGAGGATTCATGGAATAGCAGTCAGCGAAGTAGACCTCACCGCCAATCGTCGGGACGCCAAAAGCATTGCCGTAGTCACCGATTCCCTTGACCACCCCGGCCTTGATTCGCCGGTTTCTGGCCACCATCTCACCCGTCGTCGCGAGACCCGCATCCTCGAGGCGAATCGGGCCAAAACGAAGACTGTTCATGGCAGCCACCGGTCTCGCGCCCATGGTGAAGATGTCACGGAGGATGCCCCCAACCCCGGTCGCGGCTCCCTGATAGGGCTCGATGAACGAGGGATGATTGTGCGACTCGATCTTGAACGCCGCGCACCAACCATCACCGATATCCACGATCCCGGCATTCTCGCCGGGGCCTTGAACCAGGCAAGGTCCTTCCGTTGGGAGGCGGCCAAGGTGAATCCTGGATGACTTATAAGAGCAGTGCTCAGACCACATGACCGAGAAAATACCGAGCTCGGTATAGCCGGGGTCTCGACCAAGCAGCTCGTGAATCCGTTGGTATTCTTCCGTTGTCAGGTTGTGCTGCGCGAGGATATCCGTTGTCATCTTTATTTAGTGGCCGGTCTTATGCCCGCAACTTGATCATTTGACTAAGTGACAATGCCATTGAAAGAAAGATCGAACGGCCATCGTTGCTGCCAAGCATGGTCTCCGCAGCGCGTTCGGGGTGGGGCATCATTCCAAGTACATTGCGCTCAGGGCTGCAAATCGCCGCAATGCCAGCCATCGACCCATTCGGATTGGAATGGTCATCGATGCCACCTTGCTCATTGCAGTACCGAAGGATGATCCTCCGATCGCGCTCAAGTACGGCCAGTGTTTCAGGGTCACAATAGTAATTGCCTTCACCGTGGGCAATCGGAAGACTGAGGACCTGTCCTTCAGCGCACTCCGTTGTAAACGGGGTATCGACTTCCTCGACGCGAACGTTGACGTGTTCGCAGACAAACTTCAGATTGCGATTCCTGAGTAGCGCCCCCGGCAAGAGACCAGCCTCGCAGAGAATCTGGAATCCATTACAGATTCCAAGGACAAGGCCTCCCTCAAGCGCAAACTCCCTCACGGCGCGCATCACCGGAGAGAAGCGTGCGATCGCGCCCGTCCGCAGGTAATCCCCATACGAGAAGCCTCCTGGCAGAATGATCGCGTCAAAACTCTCGATCTCCTCGTCTTTGTGCCAGATGAAATCAACGGGCTGACCAATGACCTTGCTGATCACGTGATACGTGTCGTGGTCACAGTTGGAACCGGGAAAGACGACGACGCCGAACTTCATCGATGCGTGTCCTTTGGCTTAAGGTGAGAGTCTAATGGGCAGTTTTACTATAGAGACTGATGATTGTCTAGCGGGCGAGGCACGAGGGGTGTGCGTCATATTTGTACAGGCTATCTGGCTGCACGTGCCTCCCAGTAGCTTTCCCACCTACCGGACAGCTGACAACACCTCAAAGCGATTATGGAGTTCGCTCCTTGCACCGTCCATCTCATCCCACTCTGCTTCAGTCTTCTACCGATGACGGTCTTGCATCCAGCCTCCACCACCCCCGAACCTACGAATAGCCCCTGCTGGCGAAATTCCTGGTACCGCATCCGGTCTCGGTTCTTCTCGAAGTACTCGATTGTTTTTCTAACTACCTCTTTTTCTTCTGATCCGGCGGGCCTTAGCCGCTTCAAGCTTCTCACCACTGCTTGGATATCTCCATTTCTCAGGTCCTCACGATGCGCAGAGAGCCATTGTCGGCTCTTAGGGTTCAATGCCCCGAAGACCGCCTTGCCCGCATCGGCCAGGTGCTCCAGCGCGTGATACAGGTCCAGTATTTGCGTCGCCCCCCAGAAATGCTTCGCTGCTATATTCCAGATCCACGGCGCTCCGTCGCCGATGACGATTACCTCCTTGGCCTCTCCTACTCCTCTGCGCACCGCCTCAGTGTAGATTCGTTGCCCAAACTCCTCCATCGTTTCTATTTGGCCCACATAGCTCGTCGACTGCGCATCTCGGATCGGTTTCCCTTCGCTGTCCAAACGGGTCTGAGTAAAAACGCACCCGAGCTTTGCTTCGCGCGTCTTAGCCTTCCCATCCGGTCCTTTTCCTTTGCGTCCTTCTGTCTCACGTGGCACGACTGGCACCCCGGTCCCATCTATCGCGATGTACATTCTGTTTATCTCCCGCTCCGGCTTCAGCCACGCAAGCTTGTCTGCCATCGCCATCTCACATTCCAGTTGCATCCTTGCCTCGATGTTCGCGCCAGTGGCTTCCGCAACCCGTTCCAGGGCTTTCGTGCTCACTCTCACTCCGCTCAGCTCTTCCAAATCGCGCCGGCCTTCTGCAAACGGTTCCTTCGCTCCCACCAGCCCTATCATTCGTCGCACCCCCGGGCTCAATGAAGTGCCCTCTACATCAAGCTCGCGGTCCCGCGGTATCACGCCCTCATCACATTGAGCACAGTAGTAGTAACCACGCTCCAGCTTCACATCCCCAACCACCGTCACCAATTGTTTTGGGCGCCGGCCTGTGAACCGCGCCCGATGTCCCTTTCCGCAAACAACATCAATCCTCGGAAGATCCCCATCCGCGTTCAGGAGTTTCTCCAATAATCCACCGCTCACCCGCTGCCCCATCTCGCGCAGCGCCTGCTCGGTTGCTTCCAAGTCCTTATTCGGCCGTCGCTCACCAGCAAAAACCCGGTTCACCATCCTTCCTATTTCCTGCTCCGCTTCCGCGCAAACCTCTGCTGCAATTTTTTTTTCAACGCCTCCATCTCCTCCTCATCCTCCACCTTCCTCACCGGCCGCAGCTCACATATCTTCTCGTTAACCTCGACCAATTCCCTGGTCAGATCCAAGAACACTCGGTAGTTGTCCACCTCCTCAGTGAACTTCTCCAACTCCGGACCAACACTCAGCGTGCGGGCCTCGCTCCGGCGGCCTCTCGTTGTGCTCCACAAGTACCGCGGATGCCCGATATGCCCCGATTGAGCGCAGGCGCAGTTCCTCTTGCCGCACTTGCGCGTGCCCGCTGATATGCTCCCCCGACGGAACTCACCCAACCGTGTCAGCCGTCGCAAAAGCTCGTTCCTCTTCAACTCCAATTTCTCGATCTGGTCGCCCATCGTCCGCTCCTCCTTTTGAGAGTCAGTTCTACTATTCCCTCTAAATCTGGCTGTGTCTCAGCAGTCAGATTATTGCTCAAAAAAAGAGAACCAGCAAGTTTGAAACAAATCTGACGCACACCCAGGCACGAGAGGTAGCGGATCACGTTGGAGAAGACGAAGAAAGAAGACTCACGCGCAGGTCGCAAAGCACTCGAGGCAGCGCGAAACCAAAAGGTCAAAGAATTTCTGCCACTCGCAGGATGTAGACTCTGACGAGGAGTATCTAGAGAGAGCCGGGTGAGTTGCCTGGGTTTGGCACCGCGGCCGGCGATCCCGGCTGTTCGGGAAGAAAATCCTCGCCTGGATTGATAAACCGATCCTGTTCGATCAGATACTGCTTGTCGTGAAGTTGTCTGTATCGTCCGTTGAGGCTCATCAATTCCTCGTGACGCCCTCGTTCGACGATCTCTCCTCCATCCAGGACGAGAATCTGGTTGGCGCTCCTGATGGTCGAGAGACGGTGCGCGATGACGAAGGTTGTCCGCCCCTGCCGAAGCGCCCGCAGACCATCCTGAATCTGCGCCTCGCTTTCGCTGTCAAGACTTGAAGTCGCCTCATCGAGTATCAGAATCCGCGGATCGGCAAGAATCGCCCTCGCAATCGCGATCCGCTGCCGTTGACCGCCCGACAGCTTGACCCCACGCTCACCGACGAGGGTCTCGAAGCCCTCGGGGAATCCATTGATAAACTCCTCGCAATGGGCGATGCGAGCCACCTCACGGATCTGCTCGCTGGTCGCGGCCGGTCGCGAGAAGCTGATGTTCTCCGCAACTGTCCCGTCAAAGAGAAAATTGTCCTGGAGCACTATCCCAAGATGTGACCGGTAAGCGCGGAGCTTGACCCGCGCGAGATCGACACCGTCCACCAGGACGCGACCGGAAGCAGGTCGATTGAAAGTCATCATGAGGCTGATGAGTGTGCTCTTTCCCGACCCGCTCGGCCCAACCAGTGCCGTTGTTGTTCCTGCCGGAGCCTCAAACGAGACGTGATTGAGCACGGGCAAACCCGGACGATACTCAAACCCCACATCCTCGAACGTGACATCACCCCGCAAGTTGCTGATCACGACGCGGGAATCGTCATCAGCGTCTTCTGTCGCCATGCTCTTGATCTCGCGAATTCGGTCCAGCCCGGCGAAGGCTTCGGTGATCTGCGTCCCGATCGCGGCCATCTCGACAAGCGGCATCGCCATGAGCCCAGTAAAAAAGATGTACATGACGAAATCGCCGAGGGTCATCGTCCCATCGAGGATCGATTGTCCCCCGAATAGGATCATGATCGCACCGATCAGTCCGATGATCACCGAGGAGAACCCCGTAATCGCCGAAACGCCCGTGAGCGACTTCGCGACATTGCGAAACAGCCGATGCGCACCCCGCGAGAAGATCAGTTCCTCACGCTTCTCGGCAGTGTAGGCCTTGACCACTCGAATCCCACCGAGCGATTGCGCCAGCCGGCCAGTAACCTCGGCCTGAATCTTCCCCCTCTCACGGAAAAGCGGGCGGAGCCGCTTGAAGGCAAAGGCCATCGCCCCACCAAACAACCCAAGCACGATGATCGTCACGGATGTCAGCCGCCAATTGAGGTAGATGAGGACACCGAGAGCCAACACCGCGGTGACCAAGCCCCCCACCAACTGCACCAACCCCGTGCCAACGAGGTTACGGACCCCTTCCGCATCGCTCATGATCCGGGAAATGAGAACTCCCGTTTGGGTTGAATCGAAGTAGTGAATCGGCAGGCGAGCAACGTGCTCCTGAACGCTCTTGCGCATCTCTGTGATCGCCCGCTGCGCCGCAACACCGAGAATCTGCGAGAGTGCGAATGACGTCACGGCCTGAAAGAGGGCTGCGCCGCCCACAGCCAGCGCGAGGGGCAGCAGGAGATCGGCTCGTCTTCCATTGATGACGTCGTCAATCAGATACTTTGAAGAGGCCGGAAGCGCGAGACCCGCGACCCGACTAAGAAGCATGAGAAAAAGACCGAGGGCAAGCCGCTTGCGATGCGCCCAGATCAGGTCTCTTGCCTCACCCCACGCTTCTGACCAGTTTAGTTTACGTTTCTCTTTTTGTTCCATTGGCTGATCTGAAGGCCTTTCGAGGGAGGACATGAGCTCGATAATCAATCGCGCAAGAAAGAGTTGAACTAGTTGACATCAAAGATTCTACTTGTGCCCTCTGGCCACTTCAAGCCTACAAGCGACCCGAAGGTGGCGCAGGTTGTGGCGTGTGACTCGCGAAAGTGGCAGAGTGATGCTGACGCTGTCGTTCGTATTCCGCTTCAGAGGGGGACTGAGGAAGCCGATCTGGGGCTCGGCATTCCCAGGCTGCCGCTCGATCGAGGACCCTCTCTCCCGGGAACGCCGAGCCCCAGATCGGCATGGCGCCGCTACGAGATGCTATCGAAAGGAACGATGAGAAACCTGAACAGATTCATTTCGCCGTCCCTGCTGATTTCATTGATCCTTGTTGGAGCCGTTTATGGGCGCCGTGCTGAGACTCCGCGAACTATGCCTTCGTCCCGAGGGAGTGGCGGGTGGAACTCACCTCGACAGCGCGAGAAGCCATACGTCATTCTCGTCTCCTTTGATGGATTTCGCGCTGATTACCTGGACCTGTTTGAGGCCCCGAACTTCAAGCGTGTCGCGCAGAACGGCGTCCGCGCCGAAGGGTTGATCCCAGTCTTTCCGTCAAAGACCTTCCCAAATCACCTCTCAATCGTCACAGGGATGTACCCCAGCCGCCACGGTATCGTCGCAAACTCGTTTTACGATTCGGAGCGCCGGCAGGGCTACTCGATGTCAGACAGAGCTGCCGTACAGGATGGGACCTGGTATCGCGGCGAGCCAATCTGGGTGACCGCCGAAACGCAGGGGATGGTAACTGCGACTTACTTTTGGCCCGGATCGGAGGCTGCCATCGGCGGTATTCGGCCCAGCTACTGGAAGCCATACGATGACGACGCGAGCAA
>JANNRD010000061.1:0-1947 GCA_031401095.1 Acidobacteriota bacterium | reverse complement strand
AGAGCAGCGCCATGGCACCGCCACCTCCACCAGCTCCAGAGCCTTCTGCGACGACGAAGAGCCCATCGCGGGGTGGTAAGCCGAGCCAGTCCGCCAAGGAGTCAAAAGCGGCAAAGGACCTGACGGTTTCGCAGACACCGGAGTTGCAGTTTATCCAGGATAGTCGGGAGAATCTGAATGTTCGCGTTGACCTTGGTGGAGTTGTGCCGGCCGGGAAGCCTGTCGTCCTCACGTTTGAATACGAGGGAGCGCTTGAATCACCTCAGGGCGGCCCGCTTCAGAATGCGCGCCTCGCCTTTGTCGGCGAACAGGGATCTTATCTTTTCTACGCCGCCCGCTGGTTCCCGTTCCACGACTATGCCGCAGACCGCGCTACCTACCAGATCAACGTTACGGTTCCGAAGGGTGTGACGGTGGTTGGGTACAGCGATCAGGCGGTCATCCCAGTCAGTACGATGGATAGCAAGACGAAGACGGAGTTTCTGACCTTCTCCTTTTCAAGCAAGACGCCGCTCTTGCCGGGAAACATCGCGGCCGCGAAGTACCTTTCACGCGTCTACACCAAGGGCGGATTCACGACCGAGGTGTTTTTCAAGGCTGGAAGTGAGCAATGGGCTGATCACACCGCGCACATTGTCGGGAAACACGTTGAGTACTACTCATCGAAATTCGGGCGGTACCCGTTCGGCGATCGCATCCGGGTAGCCGAGACCGACGAGGAGACCCTTCCGACCTACACCGGCGCTGGAGTGATGTTTGTTTCCGCGCGGTCGATGACTGAAGGTTTTGATGAGACCCTCGCGCGTGAGGTCGCGTATCAGTGGTGGGGACAGACGGTGGGGATCAAGACCTTCGACGACGCCTGGCTTTCACAGGGACTGGCCGAGTTTAGCGCTTTGCTTTACATCCAGGACAACTCGAATGCGCTGCAATTTCAGCAGGCGCTACAGGCGCAGTTGGAAAGAGCTCTGGCATTCGAGCAATCGGCCTCGATCCGGAACGCGCCTCAACAGCTTGATGACCAGTCGGCCGCATTCCGCTCAGTGGTCTTGTACAAGGGGTCGCTTGTCTTCAATATGCTGCGCCAGTTTCTCGGCGATGAAGCCTTTGACAAGATGCTCCGCGAATATGTGGTGAAGTTCTCCGGCAAAAATATGACGATCGACGAGTTTGAGAAGTTTGCCAGCCAGCTAGCAGGTCGTCCGCTGCGGTCGTTCTTCGGTCAGTGGGTTGACTCGACCGGGGTTCCTGAGTTCCGCGCCGACTACCGGATGCTGCGAAACCCGGAAGGATTTCGCGTTCCGGGAACTGTCAAGCAGGACCTTGATAGTTTCGAGATGCCGATCGATGTATTGCTCAAGACCGAGACCGGAAACGAGCGACAGTCGTTGCTCATGCGCGGGACGTCGGCGGATTTTGACATGCAAACGAAGAGCAAGCCGATTGAGGTTGTCGTCGACCCGGATTCCAAAATACTCCATAGCTCTGACGAACTGCGCCAGGGTGTTATAGTCAGACGCGGGATTGAGCATTTTCGCGAGCAGGAGTTCGTCGAGGCTGAGCAGCAGTTTCAGGCCGCCATCAAGTTAAATCGCGGACTCTCCTGGGCCTGGTACAATCTCGGACTGCTCTACATGACGCAACGGAACTACAACAAATCGCTCGATGCCTTTGACCAGGCACTGAACGGCAATCTGAGGCCCGACTGGGTTGAGGTGTGGGCGTACATTTACCGTGGCAATGCCTGGGATGCACTCGGACAGCGAGAGCGCGCGGTCGCCGAATACACTAAAGCGACAAGCAATGGCAACAACCACGACAACGCGCAAGCCGTTGCCCAGACGTACATCGCTCAACCGTTCGACCCGAAGCGCACCAGAGGTGGGACGTCGAATCAGACCAACTAACTGACTGATCGATGCGACCCGAGCGGGCAACGCGCCGGCG
>JANNRD010000060.1:0-1819 GCA_031401095.1 Acidobacteriota bacterium | reverse complement strand
CAAACAGCGGCGCCAGCAGGATCAGTGCGATCGCCTCGGTGAGATCGATCACCTTGTCAAACTGTGTCCGCAACTCCTCCGTCGCGCTCAGACTATGCGCAATAAACGCGAGCAGGCAGATGAGGAAGAAATGGGCGACATAGGGCGCTCTTCCCTGCTTCAACAGAACGTAGATTCCAATGCCAAGGTAGATCAGGCCAATCAGCCAGAGATAGAGACCACGTCCAAGGTGGGTCGAGCGAAACGCGAGACTGTCAATATCCGCCACGCCCTCGCTGAGGACGGTGTCGCCCGCATCGTTCCGGCGAACGACCCAGTAGCTCAGGGCAAGACCGTCCTGAAGTCGCTCCTTTGCCTGATCGAGGTAGATCTGGACGTCCTGGCTCCTGGTGACTTCTTCAAAAGGTTCCGACCCGGTGAGGCTGATACCAACCAAAATATCGCCACGTCGCACACTCGCGCGCGAGGCCGGGCCTCCGGACTCAACCCTCCCCGCGACGACACCGACTCGATCGCGGTCCTCCCACGTCACACCATCGGTCGGAACCGGTTTCTGCACCCAGCGGTCACGCAGATTGAAGCCGCTGCCGATCACCGCGAGAACCGCGATGAAGAGCAGTAGCAGCGTCCGCGTTGCTACCCGATGTTTTCCGCCTTGTGACTTCACTGTCTATCCCCGAATTCCCAAGCAATTCGCATTCCAAGAGGAACATAACCTCAACTAAAAGTCGGACTTAGGGCATCTGGCCACAACAATTACCCGAACCGAGCGTCCGAATTGGTGAGACATCTCACACCCTGCGCTCCATTTTTCTGAATACAAATCCAAAATTTCGGACCGGAGCGTCACCAGCGAAGGGCCACACCACCACGAACAGTGCGGTAAGACCGCGAACTGACGAGTTGCACCGCGCCGTCATCGACGCCATTCAGCTGATTGAGAAGATTGCGAATATCGACCAGCGCCTGCCACCTGAATGGGAGACCCAGTTGCGGCAGTTCCTGCGTCACGTAGACATTGATGTTGGGATCATAGATAGACATCTGCCCGGCGAAGGGGTCGATCGCAAAGACAACGGCGTCGGGAGACAATCGGACGACGGTCGAAATACGAGTTCCTGTTCGTTGAGTGAAATCGAGGTCCACCTTCGCCGTCGCCACCTGGAAAAATCCCTGTCGCAGGAAATGCGACGGGCGAAGATCGCTCCTATGGACGTTACCCAACCGGGAACCACGACCAAAGCTATACCCGAACGATGCCGTCACCTGATCCCCAAGACGCCGTGCGTACATCATTCTCACTCCGCGTGCGGCTCCTTGCATCGACTGAACCTGATTGGCAACCTGCTGGAACGCGGCCTGCGTCTCCGAGGATGCCTCGAGCGGCAGGGCAAGAATCCCGATCCGGTGTCCCGAGACGATGTCGTAGAAGGCAGACGCCTCGACTGAGGCTGAACCATCACCGAGCAGGCGTTCGAACCCAAACTCAAGACGCCGGCTGCGATCCAGCATCGGCTCACCGCCAACCGCTAACTCAGGAGCTTGAGTCTCAAACGAAGCCTGAATATCTTCTGAGTCGAGACCTTCTGGCGCAGGCCGTGACTCTGCCGGTGTCAGCGCAGCTCTGAGGTGCAACCCAGTAGTCGGAGAAAACTGGAACGCCAGACGGGGCAGGATACTCTCGCGATGTCGCGTCGTCGACCCGACAAAGCGCGCATAATCGAAGCCATAGATGATGATTAATGGCTGAAAGACCTGCCACTGGCCGACAGCTGACAAGGACAACTGGTCGATCGTTACCGTCCTGGCTCTCGTGGCC
>JANNRD010000059.1:0-3920 GCA_031401095.1 Acidobacteriota bacterium | reverse complement strand
GTACGGTCATCTGCTGTTGGATGAGACCGTTCGGGGCCTACTCTTGAGCATGAGTGCTGCGACGATGGATCGACGCCTTCAGAGAGTCCGCGAGCGGGCTTTTGAAGGGAGGCGCAAAAAAGTATCCCGCTCGACTTACTTCTGCTGCCTGGCACAGCCTCACTACCGGCCTCTCTTCCTTGCGGACCTCTTCATAGATTGTCCGCCTCCAGTCTCGTTCTCCGCCTCCCGCCGTTCGAAAGCTGACAAGAGTTTTTTTAAAAAGTCACTCTCCATGGTCATCTGCCCGATCTTCCGTTCGAGCTCCGCTTCCCGGCTCTCTGCCAGCATTCGCTTCCCGTTGCCCGAAAACGCCGTTGCCGGTTGATCCTTCAACTCCCTTCGCCATCGATGCAGGGCGTTCGGGCTCACCTCCAGTTGTCGGGCCACGTACCCGATCGGCTTGCCCGTATCCAACTCCCTGATGGCTGCCAGTTTGAACTCTCGAGTGAATGCACGTCGTGTTCTGCCCATCTGAGACCTCCTTGCCCAGTCTATCTGGGTCTTAACTGAATGTCTCACTCTTGGGGTTCACTCCAATCCATCCCTTTTGCTGATAACTCAACTCAAAGCCGACAATGCCTATCCTTGGTTCTGAACGAGAATAAAGCTCTTTAGGTTCTGACATTCCGTTGTGATTAGTATCTTGCCATACGCGTAGTCGTAAGAAGATACCATCCCTAGCATCTATCTGCCCATCCCCATTGCCTCCATTTCCCAACTTGTCATATTCGGCCAGGGCAGTTCTCCTGCGGGTGGATCCGGTTGTGTTGTCCAGTTCCCAAATAGTTCCGTACCATCATCTATTCTTCCATTTCCATTTCGATCTAAGGCCAACCAGGCATCGTCAGAATTTGGCGCTTTCCATGACCATCTTAGAACCCGCCCATCACCACGCATATCGAAATCCACACCCTCTTCAGCGCTTGTGAAGGCAAATTCATTTTCTTGGATATCTATCACCACCGGCGACCCCCACTGACACTCACAACTCGAACAATTTCAACTTCCGTTGCAGTTTTAAATCTCAGGAAACCATTGATCTCCCTGCCTTCCCGTTCTATTCTCTTCCTTCTGTATCAGATCGCTAAGCCCAGCGATCCATTCGCTACACGGGACTCGTATTATCAGTTGAAGGTTTAGCCGGGTACCGGACAGGCACCACTAACGGGAGGAAGACCGCGTGAAGTACATCAACAATCTAGTGATTCTGGTTTTGGCGGTTTCGATCATCGCGCTCTCACCATCGGCTCTGGCTCAGAGTGAGAGGTTTGATGGCAAGCCGTCATTTTCTGAGGGCACCGAACTTGGATACTATGTCTGGCGTGAAGGCGATACCTGGAAACTCCGATGGACAACCCTGGGATCGATGCGCCACTTTACCGGGTCTGTTTTCGCAGAAGGGGGCAAGTTGGGATCGCTCAAGCGGATTGATGTTGAGTCAGAGCGGGCCGTTCTTTATCCTGGCCGGCGTGCGCACGTCGTTCGTGGCCCACGTGGCAGAGTGGTCGGTATGCGAGGTGGAAGAGCGCCCGTCGTGGTCTCACGCGATCAGGACAAGATCGAGAAGGATGGAGACAACAGAATAGTCTTCAGCGCGCGGACCGACGATGACATCGATGGCTTTAACTTTAAGGTTGACGACGGCGTCACGGCTCTCCGCTTCGTGCTCGAGATAAACGGCCGGGCGATGCCGCAGCACGTAGAGCTGGGCAAAGACAATCAGAAGGCGCAGGTCACGCCGATCATCGCGCGACTCCGGTAGGAAGAAACAACGGAGCAGACGGCATAACCACAGAGACACGGAGACACAGAGAAAGCACAGAGAAGAAATAGGAGGGTGGAGAGGGTTGTACAACCCACTTGTTCTTCTCTGTGCTTTCTCTGTGTCTCTGTGTCTCTGTGGTTGTTCCGGTAGGCCTCAGATATCGCGGCGCGAGAAGAGCCAGTACGCTGCAGCGATACCGGCAAACCCAACACCAGCCAGCACCCACAGATTCTTTGCCGGAATAGCCACTCCAGTTACCAGATCGAGTGGGCTGTAATAGCGAAATGGCGATAGCCACGCGACTGACTCGGCCGGTTCCCATGCGCGCGCTACGTAGTCCAGTAGAAAAGTTGTCAATGCCAGGAGCCCTGCAAATGCCCCAGCGACGCCACGTCGCCTGGAGACCGAACTGATCGCGAGGGTCACTCCGCCCCAGCAGAACATGAGCAACCCGAGATTGACGACGAGCGATCGGATCAAGTGAGTGCTGGGCCATTCCGCTCCCTCAGGGGCCAGAGAGCGCAAACCCACCGACGTGCCCAAAGCCATCATGATCAGGACAAACACCGTGCAAATCACCAGCACCGCAACGGAGCGCACGATGACCCAGGGCCGGGCCAAAGGGCGCGACAGAATGAGGTCCATGAAGCCCTTTTCGATTTCAGAAGCAGGCTCGGTTGTGAGCGCGATCGTCAAGCCGATCAGCGAACCCATGACCGCCACGTGAAAGTAGCCGACGCAGACAATCCCGCTGAATGACATGAGGCCGGCGAATGCCGGACCCATGAGTTGCCGCATGAAGTCCGGAATGAGTGCCGAGATATCATCAAATCCACCTGATCTCTGGATAGACCCTGCAACCAGCGTCAGCAGGATCTGAAAGCCAGCCAGGAGAATCCCCATCGTCAGCACTAGAATCCGCACTCTCTTGAGGGAGTTGGCAAGCAATGCGAGCGGACCGTTCATTCAGCTCCTTTGCGATAGTAATTCTTGAGGACATCCTCGAGATGCGGCTCCTCGACATGCAAGTCCTTCACCGGAAGCCCGGTGAGCGCCTTCAGCAACGAACCCAATGGACTGTAGACCCGCAGATCCCAGAGGAGAGAATTGCTCTCGATTACTTCGTGGTCCGCTGGTAGCTGGCCCGGTCGAAGTTCACAGTTCTCAGAAAAGACAACCCGGACGCGTCGCCCGGCGAGCTTTCGCACCTCTTCGACTTCCGAGAGGAGGACCACTTCACCATCGCGCAGGACCGCAATGCGATCACAGACTCGCTCAACCTCAGAAAGAACATGTGAAGACATGAAAATGGTCCGGCCTCGGCGCTTGATATCGGAGAGAACCTGATAGAACGACTCCTGCATGAGCGGGTCAAGTCCTTCGGTTGGTTCATCGAGGATAAGCAGCGGCGGATCGCTCTGGAGCGCCTGAATCAAACCGAGCTTGCGCTTCATCCCCGTGCTGTACTCCCGAACCTTGCGACGGAGGTCCGCCGATGAGAGTTCCAATCTCTCGCGGAGTTGCTCACGATATGCTGGATCGACCGGTTGACGACAGAGGTGCGCGAGGAAATCGAGAGTACTCTGCCCGGTCATATCGGAATAGAGACCGAGCTCGCCAGGGAGATAGCCAACCTGGCTTCTGACTTCGAGACCGTCAGCCTGGCAATCCCTTCCGAGAACGCGCGCGGTGCCACTCGTCGGGCGAAGAAGATCAAGAAGGATGCGGATCGTGGTGGTCTTTCCGGCACCGTTTAGCCCAAGAAAACCGAAGACCTCACCCCGAGCGACCTCAAGATCAAGACCCCTCACCGCAAGGAGCTTACCGTAGCGTTTTGAAAGTCCGCTGAGAGAGATTGCTGGTGTGCTTGCAGTGCCGGACGACATAAGACTGTATTTTAGGCACGCGGTGCGCTTTGGACAAGACAGACGGACAGGACTCACGCGAACGACGCGAACGACGCGAAAAGACGCGAAGCCGATGGAAGATGTAAAGCGCTACCAACAACCACTCCGGTTCTGAGTCTTCGCGTCTTTTCGCGTCGTTCGCGTGAGTCCTGTCCGTCTGTCTTGTCCAAAGCGCACCGCGTGCCTAGAATACAGTCTTATGTCGT
>JANNRD010000058.1:0-11138 GCA_031401095.1 Acidobacteriota bacterium | reverse complement strand
CTTGCTGAAACTGTTGCCCGACGCGCTGCAACAATTTGCCGCGTGGCAAGGTGAACGCTGGCACGCTTACGACACGGACGAATCGCTGCATGTGTCGGAAGACAAAGCCCGCGCCGTGCTGGGCGAATTGCTCGCGCGGCTGGATGACAACTATCCGTTCTTTCATCCGTCATATGCGGGGCAAATGCTCAAGCCGCCGCACGCGATCGCGACTGTCGCGTACTTTCTCGCACAGCAGATCAACCCGAATAACCACGCGCTCGATGGGGGCCCGGCGACTGCGAAGATGGAGCACGAGGTGGTCGCCGAGTTGGCACAGCTCTTCGGGTACGGAACGCACCTCGGACATCTGACCTCGAGCGGCACGATCGCCAATCTCGAAGCACTCTGGGTCGCGCGCCAACTGCATCCGGAGCGAGGGATCGCTTTCACCAAAGAAGCTCACTACACTCACGGTCGGATGTGCGAAGTCATCGGCGCTCGCGCGGTCGTCATCGCTTCTGATGCTCGAGGGCGGATGGACCTTGCAGACCTGCGATCAAAGCTCGGGACGGGGGCGATCGGCACGGTTGTTGTTACTTCCGGCACGACGGGACTCGGTGCGGTGGATCCGATCGATGGGGTTATCGGTCTGCAAAAGGAGTTTGATTTTCGCGTCCATGTCGATGCCGCCTATGGCGGTTTTTTTAGACTACTGGTCGACGATCGGGCAATGCTGCGAGAGGAAGACCGCGCGGCGTTTCGCGCGATCTCGCATTCCGATAGCGTTGTCGTTGATCCGCACAAGCACGGGTTGCAGCCTTATGGTTGTGGATCGGTCATCTTTCGGGATCCCGCTGTCGGACGGCTTTACCAGCACGACTCACCCTACACGTACTTCACGACAAATGAGCTGCATCTTGGCGAGATCAGCCTCGAGTGCTCGCGCGCCGGTGCAGCGGCCGCCGCACTCTGGACAACACTTCGCTGTTTTCCGCTCGAATCAGAGACCGGACTGGGAGCGATTCTGCGCAAGACGCGCCAGGCGGCGATCACCTGGGCGGCGTTGATTGCGCAATCCGGCCGCCTTCGACTTGTGGTCGAGCCCTCGCTTGATATAGTGGCGTTCTTTCCCTGGAGCTCCGACGGGCGGGTCTCCTCCGTCAGTCGCCTTAGCGAGCAGATCTTTGAGCGGACAATGACGGACCCGGTAGCGCCAGTCTATCTCGCCAAGTGCCTCGTCAAACCACCACTTGCCGCGGAAGTAACCGGGTTGACCTGGGATATTGAGACGATGGTCGCATTGCGAAGTGTGGTCATGAAACCGGAACATCTGAAACGCGTACCGTCGATCCATGAGAGAGTCCTTCGGGCTCTCGAGCCTGGGACGGAAATGTCGGGTAAAGTGGAGGTTTGAGGAATGGTAGAAGATGAACAAGAGTCCCCGCGCTGGAGACTGGTTTACTTAACGGTCATCATCTATACGGCTGTTCTCATCGTCGGCCTCTGGACCTTCTCACACATCTACTCATAAACCATATGCACTGGATTGATTGGACGATTGTCGCGGTTTATCTCGTCTACACGATCTATGACGGGCTGCGGTTGACGAAGGGAAGCGACAAGGTTGAAGGATACTTCCTCGCGAATCGGAGCCTGCCCTGGTGGGCGGTCGGTCTTTCGGTCATGGCGACTCAACTGAGTGCGATCACCCTGGTTGGGACGACAGGTCAGGCATACTCCGATGGGATGCGGTTTATCCAGTTCTATTTCGGCCTTCCGCTGGCGATGGTCATTCTCTGCGTGACGGCGGTGCCATTCTTTTACCGAGCGCGCGTCTATACCGCCTACGAGTATCTCGAGAGACGTTTCGACGCGAAGACGCGATCGCTGACAAGCTTTTGCTTTCTCCTGTCCCGGGGACTTTCGTGCGGAGTGATCGTCGCGGCGCCATCGGTGATTCTCTCGATTGTTCTTGGCTGGAATGAGGTGACAACGATTCTGGTCATGGGCGTGACGACAACGATCTATACCATGTTCGGGGGAGTACAGGCCGTCACCTGGACCGATGTCAAGCAGATGGTCATCATCTTTGTTGGGATGTCCGTCTGTTTGGGTGTCATCATCAGCCAGTTCCCGACCGGCGTTTCAGTTGGTGACGCCCTGGCGCTGGCTGGAGCGACGGGCCGGCTCAAGACGGTCGATACGGGTTTCAATCTCAATGAAACCTACACGCTCTGGTCTGGGCTGATTGGCGGGATGTTTCTCGCGCTTTCCTATTTTGGCTGCGATCAGAGTCAGGTCCAGCGCTATTTGACCGCGAAGTCGGTTAACGAGGGACGCGTCTCGATTCTCATGAGTGCGTTCATCAAGATACCGATGCAATTTCTGATTCTGTTTATCGGTGTCATGGTCTTTGTCTTTTATCAATTCAAGGATCCGCCACTTCTCTTTAAGGCCGACGATCGCGTGCGTGTCGAGAAAAGCGAGGCTTCGACCGAGTACAAGGCTCTCACTGAAGAGTATGCGCGTGTGCTGGCGACCCGCCAGCAAGCGGCAACGACGGTCGCGGTGACACCCGAGAATGAGCAGGCAAGGGATATCTATGTCGCGGCGAACGCGGCAGTCAGCGAAGTTCGCGGGCGTGGCGTCAAGTTGGTTGAGCGGGTGACTCAGAAGAAGTTCAGCGATGTCAATTATGTTTTTCCCACTTTTGTGACGACGTACATGCCGCCGGGTGTCGTTGGTCTGATCATCGCGGCGATTTTTGCCGCGGCGATGTCTTCAATCGCTGCTGAATTGAACTCGCTTGCGACGGCCACGGTCATCGACTTCTACCGGCGCCACTTCCGGCAAGGAGAGTCGGACCGGCACTACCTCGCTGTCTCAAAGATAGCCACTGCCATGTGGGGCCTATTCGCCTGCTCGGTGGCGCTTTATGCCAGTCGACTGGGATCATTCATCGAGGTGGTCAACCGGTTCGGCTCGTTCTTCTACGGTTCGCTGCTGGGAGTGTTTGTGCTCGCGATTGGGACGAAGCGAGCAACCAGCCGCGGCGCATTCTGGGGTCTGATTGCAGGAGTGATCTCGGTGGCGCTGGTGGCGAAATACACAAGCATCAGTTTTCTCTGGCACAACGTGGTGGGCTGCGGTGTGGTGGTGATCGTAGGCATGCTGCTGAGCCTCACCTCTCCGCGAAATGCGACAGACAAGTAGCGCGATTTGGCAAATCGCGCTACTCACCTCACTTCGAACCTGACAGGTTCCTTTGAAATGGGAATCAGACTGAGATTCCCGCCGATCGAGGTACGGACCGCATAAACCATCGCCGTGTGGCCACCTGGAGCAAGGTTCGTCGACTTCAGTGAAAACGAGAAACCGTGCTCGGGCTCTGCAGCCGCACCGGCCTCGACAAGATCCTTCCTTACCTCGATAGCCCGATCGGCCGCGACAAAAGCCCCGTCAATGAATAGCTGAACCTGGAGAGGTTCATCCTTCGCGGTGGGATCGTATGCCCAACCCGCAACGACGCTTGCGTCGACGATATCCAGCGCGCCCCGCAGGAAGGGATGGAAACTCTCGACGGCTGCCGTCGAGACAACAGCACAGACGAAAACGATCTCCAGCAGAGTTTTGATCGAGACCGCTGTCAGCAGCCGATTAGCAACCTGACCATCGGTGAGCGCGTGGTTCATTTATCCAATCAGGTCCCGTGCCGCGATGGCGAGTCCAGCCACTCGTCGATCGAACTCAGCAAAGCGATGATCCTGCGTTTGACCGACGTGATAACGATAGAAAATCTGTTGCAGCACAACCGACAGCTTGAACAACGCGAAGATCTCATAGAAAGCGATCTGCGAGACATCCCGGCCGGTGCGTTGCCCGTAGCGCTCCGTGATCTGCGCGCGCGTCAGCCAACCCGGCAGAGCCGTCACACCACTGATTGCCTCGCGTCGTGCTTCCGGGTCGCCTGCTTCTGACCAGTAACAGAGGAGCAGACCCAGATCCACGAGAGGGTCGCCGACAGTGCACATCTCCCAATCAAGAATTGCGACCACGCGCGTCGAATCCTCAGCCGAGAGCATGACGTTGTCAGGCTTGTAGTCGTTGTGCACAAGGGTCGGATGCTTCGCATTGGGAGGCAGATGGGCGCGAAGCCAATCGAGGACCTCGGTGATCGCCGTGACCTCGCTCGTCTTTGCTCCTTCCCATCGCTTTGCCCAGCCATTGACCTGCCGTTCCACAAAGCCGGGCGGTTTACCAATCGAAATCAATCCGTGCCGCTCGATATCCACGGCGTGGAGGTCAGCGAGGGTATCGACAAGGCTCTCACTGACACGACGGCGCATCGTCAGGTCTTCTCCGATCTCCGGTGGAACCTCTCGACGCACGACAATACCGGTACGTCGTTCCATGAGATAGAAAGGGGCACCGATGATAGTTGTGTCTTCACAGAGCAGATACGGCTTCGGTGCCAGTGGAAAGACCGGGTTGATCGCCGCAAGCAGGCGGTACTCGCGGGGCATGTCGTGAGCGGTGGGCGCAACCGGGCCAAAGGGCGGCCGGCGCAGGACCATCTCGCGACCATCCATACAGACAAGATAGGTCAGATTCGAGTGGCCCCCCGGGAACTGAGCGATCTCGATCGACTGTGTCGCTTCGGCTATCGGAAGGTGCGTCCGCAGAAACTCCGCGAGCGCTTCAGAGTCAAGTTCTTCACCCGGCCGGATCGGCGCGGCATCATGAGGCAATGAGGACATCGATAAGCTCTTCTCCCTTTCCGCGCACAGACTAATCGGTGCGAACCACCAAACTCAAGTCCGGACAATAAACCAGACAACGGACCGGGCAATCAAGATGGATACAATTGCATGGTTTTTTTGATGGGCCACTGGAAAAAGTGCGCCAAAGCGTGTACTCCATGCAGATGATTCCATTCAGACAGGTCTGGGATAAGGAAAGCGGTGAGTGGATTTGCGAAGTCTCCCTACGTGGACAGATGCTCCTCGATCACGCATTGCTCAACAAGGGCAGCGCCTTCACTGAAGAAGAGCGCCGCGCTTTCGGGTTGCTCGGGCTGCTTCCCCCGCACGTGTCCTCCGTTGAGGAACAGGTCGAACGCAACTACGCCAACTTCGCCAGCCATTCGAATGACCTTGAGCGATATGTCTACCTCGTCTCTCTCCAGGATCGCAACGAAATTCTCTTCTACCGGCTGCTCAGCGAGTACATCGAACTGATGATGCCGGTCATATACACTCCGGTGGTTGGCGCCGCGAGCCAACACTACAGTCATATCTACAGGCGTCCGCGTGGGCTCTATATCGACTATCCGCATCGAGCGGAGATGGACGATATGCTCGCCTACGCTCCCAATGACGAGGTTGCTGTCATCGTCGTCACTGACGGCGAACGTGTTCTTGGTCTTGGCGACCTCGGCATTGGTGGTATGAACATTCCAGTCGGCAAACTAGCCCTCTATACGCTGTGCGCGGGGATTCACCCGGCCACGACGCTGCCGATTCTCCTGGATGTCGGTACTGACAATCGGGAGCTGTTGAGCGATCCGCTCTACCTTGGCTGGCGGCACGAGAGGGTACGCGGGCAGGAGTACGACAACTTCATCGAGACCTTTATCAGCGCCGTCACGCGCAAGTTTCCGAAGGTGCTCCTGCAATGGGAAGACTTTGCAAGACACAACGCGCGCCGGCTTCTCGATCGATACGCTGATCGACTCTGCACATTCAATGATGATATTCAGGGGACGGGTGCCGTGACTCTTGCGGGTCTGCTTGCGGCAGTCAGGGTTGTCGGTGAGCGGCTCATTGACCAGCGCATTGTCATGTTTGGCGCGGGTTCAGCCGCGACGGGTATTGCAGAGCAGATCGTCGCCGCGATGATCTGCGAAGGGCTTTCGGAGGCGGAGGCTCGGCGGGCACTTTGGCTGATCGATGTCGGCGGCCTGGTTCACGACGGCCGCAGTGATCTTGAAAATCTGAGCCGCCCGTATGCACAGCCACACGGGCGCATTAAGGAATGGGATCTTGCAACTCCAGGGAGAGTTGGTCTGATCGATGTCGTGCGAAATCTCCAGCCGACGGTTCTGTTGGGCCTCGCGGCTCAACCCGGTGCGTTTAGCGAAGAGATTGTGCGTTTGATGGCGCGGCATGTGAAGCGACCGATCATCTTTCCTCTCTCGAATCCCACCTCACGCTCGGAGGCGACACCCGAGGACCTGCTCAAGTGGACTTCCGATCGCGCCATTGTCGCCACGGGCAGTCCGTATCCCGACGTTCAAAGCTCAGCAGCCGGCCGACGGCGTCCGATCGGCCAATGCAATAATGCCTACATTTTTCCCGGAGTTGGTCTGGGAGTGATAGCGTCTGGGGCTCAGCGGGTCAGGCAGGAGATGTTTGTGGCGGCGGCAAGAGCCCTGGCGGAGATATCTCCAGCGCTGCGCGACCCGACGGCTTCACTCTTCCCGCCGCTCTTCCCGCCCCTCTTCCCGCCGTTGACAGAGGTGCGCGAAGTGGCCAAACATGTCGCGCTCGCCGTTGGCAGTGCAGCTCAGCAGCTTGGTGTTGCTGAGCCCACGAGCGGCGAGGAACTGGAGCGAAGAATCGAGACGGCCATGTGGTCGCCGCACTACGCCCGGTACCGTCCCATCGACTGACCACCTTCCTATTCAACTGCGACCTGTTCCACGACAGGTTCATCGCTGTCGCATCTTTCATCGTTTCTTCTGATCTCTATGACGATTGAGCTCTATTTATGAGGACTTCTGTCATCAAGTATCGGGTCGCTGACTTCCTCAAGCGATACCCTCCTTTCAATGAGATGAGCGATCTCGACCTGCTCGATCTGGCTGCGAGCGGACGCGTCGTCTTCCACGAATCCGACGAGTACGTCTTTCAGAAGGACGACTCAAGGGGTTCGGTTATCTGGGTCATTCAACAGGGAAGGGTCCATCTGCTGGCCGGATCGAACGAGGATCAACAGCTGAGGGACATCCTTGGCGAGGGCGACATGCTCGGACTCGGGCGATTCCTTGGGAACACGAGCTATCGATACTCGGCGAAAACCGCGAGCGATGTCATCCTCTACTCGATCGATGCGGCTACGTTTGAGGCAGCGACAAAGCGGAATCCGGCCGTCTCACGGTATCTTGCCGCTCACTTCTCGATTAGCGAGAGGTATGCCGAGTTGAATGCGAGTGAGTCATCCACTGCGGGGACCATCGCACACAAGGCGGTCACGGAGAGAAGCTGGCTCGACGCGTCCGGACCTGATGGAGATTCGCTGCGCGGGTATCTAGTCACTGTCGAGCGGGGATCTTCGCTTCGGGACGCTGCTCGTCGAATGAAGGAGTCGAACAGCGACTGGCTTGCCGCGACGGACAACGACGGCAAGCCGCTCGGACTTCTCGGACACGACATACTTCTTGATCAGATCGCCAGTAATGCGGATCTCGCTGGCGTCACCGTCGACCTTGTCATGAACAGAGAGTTCCTCACGGCCCCGGCGAATTGTGCAATCTCGGACTACTTCCTCAGGATGATGGGTGGGCGCTCAACGGTACTGGCCATAACGGAGGATGGAACCAGGGAGAAAAGACTCCTCGGCATCCTGGATGCCTCGCGCCTGTCTCTCTTCAGCGGGTGGAATCCGGCGTTGCTGGCTCAGGAGATTCTGCAGCGAGGCAGTCTCACCGATTGCGGCCGTCTCCTGGATCAATCCACCGCGATCGTGGCTGACGCACTTGTCGACCCGGCAAGCGTTGATCAGAGCGCCCGGATCGCGTCGGAGCTCCTGGACGCACTGAGCGAGCGGATGATTCGCAAGGCCCAGCTGGCACTTGCCAGCAATGGCCTCGAAGCACCGTCGCTCGGCCATTGTTGGCTCACGTTCGGTGGCTCGGCTCGACGTGAGAATTTCCCGTTCAGACAACCGGACATCGGTGTTGTTTTTGCCGACACAACGGAGCAGGAGGCTCTTGCCGCCAGAGACTATTTCTCAGCCGTCATTGAAAGCGTTGCGGAACTGTTCAGCGGTGCAGGCCTGCCTCGATCGAATGGCCAGACTGATCCTCGTTGTCGTTCGCTCGCCGAATGGAATGAGTATCTCGCGTCTCGCATTTGCAACCCGATCGGCCACGCGGTCTACGCGACGCGAGAGGTCTTCGATTTTCGTCCGCTGTGCGGCGAAACGGCGATCGCTTACAAGCTGCAGGACCTGGTGATCGTCGCCCTCAAGGCCAGTAGTTCGTTCATTCCGGTTCTGGCGAACGATACGATGTCGAATTTGCCTCCATTAACGTTCTTTCGCGGAGTGGTGATCGAACTGGATGGCGCAATGCGCGAGACTCTCGATATCGAGAAGACACTGCTCAATCCGATTACGGATGCCGCGAGGGTGTTCGGGTACGCGTCGATGGACCTCGCGACCACAAACACGCTCAAACGACTCGAGCACGCTGTGGCGGCGATGCCGAGAGGCGCGTCTGTGTTGCTCGAGGCGGCGGAGGCCTTCCGCATCGCCTCCTACCAGGTTGCTCGTGTGAGCAGGCAGAGTGGTGTGACGAGCAGCTTGATAGAACCATCGACGCTGAACAGGTACGATCAACGGCGACTGAAGACGGCCTTCAACGCAATCCAGGGTCTGCTTGAACTAACGGCAACAGCCTTCTATTGAGACGACGGACAACATGAGTTCTGCGGAGCTGAGAGCGACAATTGAGAAGTACCTTTCGTCGTTTGCGAACACATGGACGGAGGACGAATCGGTGGGACGGGTGCGATTTGTCGTCCTCGATAGCGAGACGACGGGGTTGGACCCGAGGACGGACCGACTGATTACCATCGGAGCTGTTGCGGTCGAGGCTGACGAGATTGTCCTTGCCGATCTGTTTGAGGAGATGATCAAGGTCGCCTACAACAGCTCAGCGGTGACCGTGCATGGGATCACGAGGGATGAAGCGAAGGGTGGTTTGGACGAACCCGAGGCTGTTGCCGCATTCCTTGAGTATCTGCGAGATGGGGTGATCGTCGGACACCATATCAACCACGACATCGAAATGTTGAATCGCGCGTGCGAGCGACACTTTGGCATGACGCTGCGCAACCGCTCACTCGATACGATGGACCTGGCGTTGCACTTGAAGGACGATGGCGTGTTTCCGGAAGCTGCGGAAATGGGAGGCTTTACATTGGATGCCCTGTGCGCCTTGTTCGAGATCGAACCGTGGGATCGTCACACGGCCGGCGGCGATGCCTTTATTACTGCGCTTGTGTTCCTGCGTCTTCTGAGGCTCGCGCGAAAGGCTGAGAGAAGAAGCCTGGGGAGCCTGATCGTTCCGTATCAGTTTCAGGAAGAGTAGGGATCGACGGGACACGCATTCGGGTAGCGGACTGTGCCCCGCTGTGCCCAGCTGCGCTCGAAGCACGTAGGTCGCGTGCGTCGTTCGTCAGGCGGTGTCGCCGCGGTTAGGAAGCGACCTGCTCTTATCTCAAACTAGTTCTTACCGGCGTAGTAGCCCGATCTTGCCCTGATCCCGAGATCCTTTGAGCCAGCATTTCGCAGTCGCTGTTCCGCATCCGGGGAAACCTTGACTCTAAGGCGTCAAAACTTGCCGTCTCGCAGAGTGTTGGAAGGAGCGAATGCGAGAGTGTATCGACCGCGAAGGTGGTTGATTAACTCAATCAGCTTCTGCCCGACATTGTCACTCCCGGCGGAGACTACTTCACCTCCGGTCAATTCGGCGTAGTTATTGATATCACCACCACCTTGAAGTCGGTCCGGGAGCCCGGAGAGCCTGGCGAAGGTGCGAAGCGGAAGGTTGTGATTCACCACGAGCCCGCAGACGACGACTCCAGTCTCGAGAAGCAGCGAGACAGTCTGCTCCTTTTGGTAGAATCTCCAGTTGTGGGCGGGTATCGTTTCGTTATCCGTGACTGCGATAATGACACGCCGAGTACCCGGCCTTGCTGACTTTAGTAGTTGGCTCGCGGAGCGACCCAGTGAATCGTGAAGCAGGATTCCATTCTCGCCGAAAGACTTGAAGTCGAGCTCTCTCAGAGTCTCTGCAACAACGAACTTCTCCGTTGTGAAATCCCCTACCAAGCGTGTTTCGTCGGCCGTAACGAGAACGGCCACTTCGTCTTCAGGCTTCAGGTACTGGAGCGCTTCGAGGGCGTTCGCGCGCAGGCGATCGAGCACTGTCCACACACTCCCGCTGGCGTCCAGAAGCAGCACGACCGACAGCGGCAGCTTGTCCCGGCTGAACTGTTCGATCTCTTGCTTTACTCCGTCGTCATAGATCTCAGGGTCGCGCTGACCGAGATCGCTGATCGCGCGATAGCCTGTTTTATCGATGATCTGCACGTCCAGGGGCACCAACTCAGTCCTCAGCTTGATGGTCGGTGCAGGCGTGCTCTCTTTTCCCGGCTGCGGGTGTGACGCAGACCACGGCAGCAAAGCGGTTGCCAATAAGAGGATTGCCTTTCGCACGTGATGCTCCTTCTTCGTGTCCGGTTTGCCGGTCGAATGAACAGGGCTCTTGCACTCTATCTTATAAAGAACGGATGCGCGACAAAACCAGCGAGTAAGTTGCCGGCGAGTGGGGACAGCTTGGATGGTGGCTGCCGATACGGCGGGAGGCGCGACCCGCTGCGAGGCCCAGCAGCGGTAATGCGTAACGCACGAGTTGAGGTATTTGATGTACGGACGATTACGACGAACCGCCTCAAGCAGGTAGGAAGGCAGGTTTGTCAATCTTTTCGGCGGACCTAACCAATAGAGTTGGGGAGATTAGAAGATTTGGCAACGCCGCCATCGCGACAGCGATAATAGCAAGCACTGACAACCATCTGATAATGCGCAACGCTCGGCGCCTTCCTGATGTGGTCATAAGATCACCCGCAAAAATCGCGCTGGAACATCCTGTTCCGCGTTAGGCTGACTCGGACAGAATGCGCTCGTAAATCTAATGTGCCCCAATCGCCCGTTTCAGCAAAGAAGCTGTTCACTGCTGTTTTGGGCATCCCTTCGATATCCACGCACTTATGGCTAACGAAGGCTGCCCGCCCCCTAGCCGGACATCATTTGACAATAGGAGATAACCCTCGCTCTTCCACTTATTGTACACTTCTGTGTCCCCCATG
>JANNRD010000057.1:0-4947 GCA_031401095.1 Acidobacteriota bacterium | reverse complement strand
CGGCTCCGGTAAATGCCCCCTTCGTGTGTCCGAACAGTTCCGATTCCAGCAGCTCTGAAGGAATGTTGCTGCAATTGACCGCGACGAACTGACCGGATTCAGCGCGTGGGCTCGAAAAGTGGATGGTCCGCGCCACGACCTCTTTGCCAGTACCTGACTCCCCAGTGATCAGAACCGTCGTCCGAGCAGGAGCTACCTGCTCGATCAGGTCGTAGACTTCGCGCATCGTCGCGGAATTCCCGACGATCTGCCTTCGATCGGATGATGCCCGCAAAGTCCGGCGCAGGACCCGCCGTTCTTCATCACCGCGACGCCGGGCGATACCCGCGGCCAGGATGCGAAGAATCTGGTCATTCTCGAAGGGCTTTCGAATGCAATTGAAGGCACCCAATTGCAGAGCGGCGATCGCGGTATCGAATGTCGCGTAGGCCGTGATCATGATGACCACCGCCTCACGATCCACCTTGAGTATCTCTTCGAGAGTTCGCAACCCGCCGATTCCCGGCATTGACACGTCGAGAAGAATCGCATCGTAAGTTCGTTCGCTCAGTCGCAGGAGACCTTCCTCCCCGGTCTTTGCGAGGTCGACACGGTAGCCCTCCTGCGAGAGGAGACTCTCGAGCACCTCGCGCATAATCTCTTCATCGTCTGCCACCAGCACATTGCCCTTCTTCGCCATGGCAAAAGCTTCTACCACCAGTCTTCAGATTGCAAGCCACACCACGAGGCAATGTCGGCAGTGTCAAGTCCTTTCGGGGCAATCGCCTGAACGTGTATAATGCCTTGGCCCCCAAGCTGATGTTCCCCCGTCGGACGCGAATGATCGGTGTTCCCGCGGGACGTTGCAGGAGAAGTTAATGATGAAACCAGGAATCCATCGAGGGATTTTGACTCGGGCGCTGATCGTGGCTTGTGTCGTCATGTCGATCAGCGTGGGTCAGGCGTGGAGCGCCCAGGATCCCCCGCAACCATCGGCGCCGAAGCCAACCAACCCTCCACCGGCGAGCCCAAAGCAGAAGCCAGGTCCGGTGCGTCAGGGTGCTCAGGCAGACCAGCAACCCCAGGAGACGATCGGAGAAGCAATCAAGTTCCAAACCGAGCTTGTTCTTCTTGATGTGAGCGTCGTCGACCAGAACAACACCCCGGTGTTTTCACTGGCGAAGGATGACTTCACGATCTTCGAAGACAAGGTCAAGCAGGAGCTCGACAACGTCAGCCGCGAAGAGGTTCCTCTGAGCTTTGGGGTAGTGATCGATACGTCTGGAAGCATGCGATCAAAGCTGCAGATCGTGACCGAGGCAGGCCTCAGTCTGATCAAGCAGATGCGGCCCGACGACGAGGCCTTTGTTGCCGAATTCAAGGACACGCCCGAGTTGATGCTCGATTTCTCTCGCGATCAACGTGAACTCGAGGAAGCGCTTGGAGAGCTCTACACCAGCGGCGGGACATCGCTTCTTGATGCGATCATTGCGACAGCCGACTACGCTCACGAAAAGGGCAAGCAACGTCGCAAGGCCCTGATCGTGATCACCGACGGTCTTGAGAAGAACAGCTCCGTCAAGGAGAAGGAGGTCATGGAGGCGATGAAGGAAGATGAGGTCCAGGTCTACCTTGTCGGCTTCATCAACGAAGACGAGCCCGCTGGCGTTTTTGGCAGGTCTCCGGCAAAGCGGGCGCGGGAACTCCTCACCAGGCTCGCTGAAGACTCGGGGGGGCGTGCCTTCTTCCCAAAGGAAGCCAGCGAGATGGGTGCCATCGCCGCTCAAATCGCCAAGGACATGCGGACCCAGTATGTTCTGAGCTACTATCCATCAAATCCGGTGCGCGATGGGAAGTTCCGAACGGTCAGAGTGACGGCCAGTCCAAAGGACGGCCGGAAACTGTTTGCCCGAACCCGACAGGGCTATTACGCCAAGGGCGACCGTGACCAGGAGACGAGCCCAAAACGACCGCCGAAAGGCTGACGAATAATCTACACATGATCGAGACTCTCGTTCTTAATCGCGAGTCGAAGGTTTTTTCCAAGGCGCGCGCGATCACGGATCTTCACGCACTGCGCAACGCCGCGCCAAACCTGTTGTGGGTCGATGTCAGTGATCCCACCAATCAGGACTTCGACGATCTCGCTCGCGAATTCAACTTTCATCCTCTCGCCATCGAAGACTGTCGTCATCGGCATCAACGGCCGAAAGTCGAGGAATACCAGGGGTATTACTTCATCGTTCTCTATGATGCCTCGTTCGACGCTGAACATCAGCTCGAGCTCAGAGAGCTCAACATTTTCCTCGGCCCGAATTATCTGGTGACCGTCCGCAGCGAACCGATTCGCGCAGTCGCGATGGCCGAGCGACTCTGGCGCGAATGGACTGATCTGGCTGATCGGGGCACCGGGCTGCTGGCATACCTCTTGATCGACGCGATCGTCGATGACTATATGCCTTTGCTCGACGCGATCTCGGACCGGCTTGATGACATCGAGGAGCAGATTTTTGAAGATCTGCGCCCCGAATCACTCCAGGAAATCTTTCTTATCAAGAAACAGTTGCTCTTTCTGCGGCACGCGGTGACTCCGCTGCGCGACGTCTTCAATACACTGCTGCGACGCGAGCAGCAGGTCTTCTCGCGCGAGACGTCAGTCTATTTTCAGGATGTCTATGACCATTTGATTCGGGTTGCCGACACCATCGACACCCTCCGCGATCTTCTCGGATCGACCATGGATGCCTATCTCTCGATCTCCGGAAATCGCATGAACATGGTCATGAAACGCCTGACTGCGATCTCGACACTCCTTATGTCCGTGACCCTCATTGCGGGTATTTACGGAATGAACTTTACCTATATGCCAGAGCTTGCCATGCGCTATGGCTACATCGGAGCGCTGGCCGGGATGTTTGTCGTTGCCCTGGCACTCTATCTGTACTTCCGATACATCAAATGGCTATAGAATTGCTATGGGAAGAAGCAAACTGAAGAGACGAGGAATCCGGCGTGTCATCAAGGGCGGGTTGGTTCGCCTCGTTTCCCGCAAGCCGACGGGGCAGGGCGTTCTCGACGGAGGGAACAGCGCTGCCGAGAAGCCGGACTTGCGAGTCCCAGCTAACCTGAGCGATTCGAGCGAAGAGCAAGGCTCATTGCACTTCGGCTCGATCATGTCGGCGATTCTGTTACTCGGCCTGGCCTGGATTGTGACTCTCGCGTGGTTGGTCTCTCGAATGCCGGTGAGGTAGAAGGCGGCACTAACTCTTGAGTATTTCTCGGGCGATGGCCAGGCTCACTCGGTCACCTCCCTGTTTTTCTCAAGACTCCAATCATCGTCGTCGGGAGGTCAGTCTTGATCGCGTCGACGCCCAGCGCAGCCATCGCCTGGGCAATGGCTGGAACCTCAACGGTCCAGACCCAGACCTCAACCCCGGATTTGTGGGCCAGATCGACGATCTCCCAGGAGAGCTTCTTGTAAGAAACGGAGAGAGAATGAGGCTTGAAGGACAAGACATTTTTGAGAGACTCCTCGTATGAAAGCGAGGAGTCGTATCCCGGGTTGATATGGAGTTTGAGCTTTGGGCCCAGTTCCCGGCGCAGCTTCTGCGCAGTTTGGACGTCGGGCGGCTCGAGGACGACCCGATCGATGGCAGCAGAGCCGCGTAGAATGTCGATCGTCTTGTTGACCAGTTCCTCAAAGCGATCGCCGCGCTTGATCTCGATATTCAAGAGGCCCTCCTTCACCTCGCTGAGGAGGTCCCTGAGCGTCGGGACTCGACGGCCTCCGCGATCTTCGCCGACGGCAACCAGCGGGTGAGATGAGAGGTCAGCATAAGTTGTTTCTGAAATGAGCGGTGACGTCCCATCGGCCTTCAGCCCCTCGACGCGGCCGATGCGCTCGTCGTGGTAGATGACAACCACCCCGTCTCGGGTCAATCGAATGTCCGTTTCGATCCCCTGACTTCCGAGGCGAACGGCCCGTTGAAAGGCACCAATCGTATTCTCAGTCGATTCCTTCGCGCCTCCACGATGCGCGATGATCATCGGGGAAGGGGCTTTTGCCGCGCGTTGCGCCGGTAGGGGAGTAGGCACGAGCAATAAGATCGCAAGAGCTATCAGGTTCCGATACCACATGAGTGTCGATTTCTCCATCACCATCGAGCGATTGGAAAGGTCATATCGTGACCAGGTAACCTCGTCAGAATAGCACCTCGGCGCAAGGACCGACAAACGCGCTTCGGCGTGAGTAAGGGGAACAGGGACAACAACGGCTCCTTGCGAGCTGACCCTGCGATCATTGCCGTCCTCGTCGCCTTGTCGTCATTGCGTCTCTCCAGGATTGCCGAAACACCTGGGCCCTTGAACTTGAACCCCGGTTGAACCCCCGAAAAGCCGTCAGCTTGCGCGTGCATGCAACGCTGGTGTATGATTCCGACAGTTGACTATCGCGACCAGCAAGACCTGATCCGAATGGCTCAGTGTGCGGTTTGTGGCGAGCGAGAGAGAAGCGGATGAGGCTTAGCCGTTAGCAAGGAGTTTGAGAGGTGATGTCTATTCGGAGTAAGTTGACGCTGATCACACTTTCGGCCTTTATTGCGGCCTACTCGATCCTGGGCGGCCTGCTCTCCAATTCCAGCAATCCCTGGGTCAAGGCGATTGCGGACCCTGGTCCCTACCCGCAGTTGCGGATCTTCGAAGAAGTGGTCCGGCATATTGTTAATGATTACGTCGAGAAGCCTGATCTTGAGAAAGTCAGGATCGGGGCATTGCGCGGCCTGACGGAAGCGCTCGATCCCTACAGTGCCTACCTGCTGCCGCAACAGGTGAAGGAGTATCAGCAGAACAAGAATCAACCCGATCTGACCGGGATGGTCATTGGGCAGTTCTCGGATTTTGCATACGTCATCGCGGTCGTGCCGGCGTCTCCTGCCGACAAGGTTGGCATTCGAGTTGGCGATGTCATCG
>JANNRD010000056.1:0-5853 GCA_031401095.1 Acidobacteriota bacterium | reverse complement strand
GGAAGCGTCATTCGTTGCTCCGATCAACAGAATCGCAGTCCGCCGCGCGCGGTCAATAGCCGGGACAAGCGAGAGGCCGAGCTGGGGCTCGGCGTTCTCAGGGGAACGCTCTCCTGGGAGCGGAGCCCTGGGAGCGCCGAGCCCCAGCTCGGCCTCTCGCTTGTCCCGGCTATTGACCGCGCGCGGCGGACTGCGATTCTGTTGATCGGAGCAACGAATGACGCTTCCCATTGTCAGCATCCCTGAACCTCAAACTGTTAACCTGACGAGAGTCTATGATGCGATTGTCGTCGGCTCCGGCGCTGCCGGTGGGATGGCTGCGCACGTTCTGACGTCCAAGGGGATGAAGGTCCTGCTGCTTGAGGCGGGCCGAAAACTGGATATCGACAAGGAACTCAAATCATCAGAGTGGCCCTTCGAACATCCGCGGCGTGGTGAGATGCCGCCCGACTCCCACGCGCTCACTCTCAACGAATACACGGTGCGGCAGCCAGCATACGCCAAGGGAACCAAGTACAGTCACGTCTATTCGTACGTGCAGGGTTGGGGAGGCTCCGACTACAGCAAGAACATCGTCGTCGATGAACGCGATCACCCGACAACTGGAACGCCATATGCCTGGGTCCGTGCACGCGCTCTTGGAGGCAAGACCAACATCTGGGGACGCCTCGCGTTGAGGCTATCGGATTATGACTTCAAGGCGAAATCCCGTGATGGCTATGGCGAGGACTGGCCGATCTCTTACGCAGATATCGCGCCCTATTACGACCGCGTGGATCGCTATCTTGGTATCTCTGGCGTCAATGAGAATCTGCCGCATCTTCCTGACAGCATCTTTCAGCGGCCAACAAAACTGAACCCGGCGGAGATCAAGTTGCGTTCCGGTCTCAAGAGAATGGGGCGAATCCTGACGCCGTATCGGGCGGGCGTGACAACCGATGGACTAAAGCACAACAAGTATCGGCTCCGTTGCTTCGGCCGCGGCGCGTGTGATCGCCGCGCGGGTGGCTGCGACATTCATGCCGCCTTTGATTCACCAACGGGTCTCATCTACCCCGCGCTTGACACCGGCAATTTGACGATCAGGACGAACGCGACGGTTGCCGAGGTGCTGGTTGATACGAACACAGGCAAGGCGCGCGGGGTCTCATTTGTCGATACGGTGACGGGGAGAACGCACGAGGCGCAAGCGAAGGTCGTCGTTCTTGCCGCCTCGACGCTCGAGTCGGCGAGATTGATGCTGCTCTCCAAATCACGGCAGCATCCGCAGGGCATTGCGAACACGAGCGGGCATGTCGGGCACAATTTCTGCGAGCACGTGCTTGGTCCGAGCGCGAGAGGGTTTGTCAAAGAGTTGGTTGGTAAACCGCGGACGCTCGATGACGGACGTCCAGGCGGGTTCTACATTCCGCGTTTCGTCAATCTCGCCGAACGCAACCCGGACTTTATCCGTGGTTTTGGCTTTGAGGGCGGCAGTGGCACGGGGATGTTCCCGGGAAGTACGTCCTCGAGTCCCGGATTTGGTTCGAGTTACAAAAAGGCAGTGCGCGATAAGGCTGGCGCATTCATCAACCTTGGCGGCTTTGGTGAAATGCTTGCGCGGTATGACAACTACGTCGAGATCGATCCTGAGGTAAGAGACCGGTGGGGCATTCCGGTTTTGCGGTTTAACATCAAGTTCGGTGACAACGAGAAGAAGATGGCGAGGCACATGGGTGATGCTGCGAAGGAAATGCTTGAAGCGGCAGGCATCGAGGTCGTCTCGCATGACAGCGACATTCTGACCGAGGGGTGGTCGATTCACGAGCTCGGTACGGCGCGAATGGGTTCCAACCCGAGGACATCGGTGCTCAATCAGTTTCAACAATCCCATGACGTCAAGAACCTGTTTGTCGTGGATGGAAGCAGTCACGTCAATGCGGCGTGTCAGAACCCAACCTGGACGATCATGGCGCTCTGCTGGCGGTCGTGCGATTACCTCGCGGATGAGTTCAAGAAAGGGGATCTGTGATGGCCCGTCGAGGTGAGAAAGAGAATACGGATGTCAGCCGTCGAGAGATGCTCAAACTCGGCGCGGGCGCAGCGATCGGAGCACCGCTGGTCAAGATCGAGCAGACGCCAAAACGGACTCCTGTGCGAACGCCGGCGCGACGCTTCTTGACGGCTGCCGAACTGGCGCTGGTTGATGAATTGAGCGAGATGATCATTCCTGCCGACGACCATTCACCCGGGGCGCGCGCCGCAAAGGTGGCCGACTATATCGATCAGCGTCTCTCTGAGTCCTTCGAGGACGAACCGCGTCAGCAATGGCACGAGGGTTTGAAGCTTGTCGATCAACTCTCGAAGGAAATGCACGGTCAGGTCTTCATGAAGGCCGCGCCAGAACAGCGACTGGCGGTGCTCATGCGAATGGCCCGGAACGAGGCGAGTCCACAGACGCCGGAAGAGCGTTTCTTTCGCGAGCTCAAATCAAGGACGGCACGTGGTTACTACACGTCAAAGATCGGCATTCTGACGGAGATGGAGTACAAGGGGAACACCTATCTCCGCGAGTTTGCGGGCGAAGACGCAAAATAGAATTCTCGCAGCAGTTTGGCGGTCAGGGAAGATCAAGAACCACAGAGTCTAGAGACACAGAGAAGGGACAGAGAGAGAAACCCATATCGGCTTGTAGAAATCAACTTACCTTTCCATTTCATTCTCTGCACTCTTCTGTGTCTCCGAGACTCTGTGGTTCTTGATCTTCTCCTCATTGCGAAACTGACCACTACCGGGTGAGTCGTGTCGCTTGCTTGACGCCCGGGTCTGCTGATTCATATAATTCGGGGTTTCTCAATGCTGCGGTGAGCGACTCCGTGGACACCGTTTCTCGAGCGAGTAATGACCGATTTCGTCAGACTGCTAAGATACCTCAAGCCTTATTCGGGGATCTTTGCGGTCTCGATCGTGCTCATGATTCTGACCGGCCTGCTCGAAGGCGGGACGATACTCCTGCTGCAGCCGATCTTCGATACCATTACCGGGTTCGCTGCAGGAAATGCCTTTCTCGCCAGATTCCGGTTTCTTTCGACTGCCAGCGAAAACTCACTCCAGACGATCGCGCTCCTACTGGTTGGCTTGACGCTGCTCAAGGGAGTGACAGAATACTTTTCGTCATACTACATGAGCCATATCGGTCAGAATGTGATCGCCGATGTGCGCTCGTCGCTCTACGATCACATCATTCGCCAGGCGGCCCCCTTTTTCGCGCTGCATCCGACCAATGAACTGACAGCGCGCATCATGAGTGACGCTGCCCTCGTCGAACGTTCGGTGTCCGACACGTTGCGTGACCTCATGCGCGAATCTGTCAGTCTCGTGGTCTATCTCTTCCTGCTCTTTCGTTTCAACTGGAGGCTCGCGGGTGTGCTCTTGCTGCTGGCGCCGCCGGTTGCATATCTGACGACCCATTTCAACCGCCGCCTTCGGAAGTACATCAACTCGCGGCAGGAAAGTGGGGCAGAGATGCTGGACGTGGCGCAGGAGACGATCTCTTCGCAACGGATCGTCAAAGCCTTCGGGATGGAGCAGTTTGAAAGTGCGCGGTTTGGCACGGTCGCGCGCAAACAGATGCGCGATCAATTACGCGCCATGCGCATCTACTTTCTTTCGCCCATCGTCCTTGAGACGCTTGGCATCCTTGCGGTCGCCGGGCTACTTGTCTACGCGCAGAAGAGCATTCAGCAGGGCCAGATGACGCCCGGCGGGTTTGCGGCCTTTCTCGTTTGCATGTTCAAGACCTACGATCCAATCCGCCGGCTGAGCCGTTTGCAGCACGACCTGCAGCAGGGATTGACGTCAGCGGCGCGCATTTTCACCATCATCGATCTGAAGATGGAGATGCGCGACCAGGTGGGAGCGGTGGCGCTGACTCGGCGTCAGCATGAGATCGTCTTCGACAATGTTTCGTTTACTTATGGCGCTGGCTTCGATCTGCCGGTGCTGACCGATGTTTCCTTCGTGGTGCGGGCCGGTGAGATGGTCGCGATCGTCGGACAAAGCGGCGCAGGCAAGAGCACGGTCATGAGTCTTGTGCCGCGCTTTTATGATGTCACGCACGGCTCTGTCCGTGTGGATGGACACGATGTTCGAGAGCTGGAACTGGCTTCGTTACGGGCGGAGATCGCGATCGTCAGCCAGGAAGTGCATCTCTTTAACGACACGGTGCGGGGTAATATTGCGTATGGCTCCCACGGTCACAATGACACCGACCGGGGGATCCGAGAGGCCGCGCGAGCCGCACTGGCGGATGAATTTATCGCGCGCTTGCCGCATGACTATGAAACCGTCATTGGCGAGCGCGGACTCGTTCTCTCGGGTGGGCAGCGACAGCGGCTGGCAATCGCGCGGGCGATTCTCAAGGACGCACCGATCCTCATTCTTGATGAGGCGACTTCATCGCTTGATGCAGAGAGTGAGCTGCTCGTCCAACGGGCGCTCAACAACCTCATGGCTGGAAGGACGACGATTGTCATTGCGCACCGTCTCTCGACGGTTCGACGCGCAGACCGGATTGTCGTTATGGACGCCGGGAGAGTCGTCGAGACGGGCACGCACAAGGAGCTCGTCGGCCGTCCGGGAGTCTACCGGCGGCTCTACGAACTTCAGTTTGCGGAAGAGAGTCTTGTCAGTTGATAGTTGACAGCTCATGGTCGATAGTCAAGGCCGATAGATCCGGCCGGATGAATGGGGTGAGATGCTCAAGAGTATGACAGGTTATGGGCGCGGCAGTGCGGCGGGTGGGACATTCACAGTGACGGTTGAGATGCGCTCGGTCAACAACAGGAATCTGGATATTCACTGGCGCGCGCCACAGGAGTTGGCGGCGTGGGAGATTCCGCTGAAGAAGCAGATTCAGGCAGCGGTCTCGCGAGGCCGCATAGATGTCTCGATCTCGCTCGCCCAATCGGATGAGGTCAAGTATGAGTTGAATCGTCCGTTGATCCGTGGTTACCTCGCGGCGATGCGGACGATGCGCGACGAGTTTGGACTGGCGGGCGATGCTGACCTCGCGACGATCTCACGTCTGCAGGGTGCTCTCCAGCCAATCTCAACCGGGAATGCGCTCAGTGAATCCGTCTCCCAGGGTATTGAGCAAGCACTGACAGAAGCACTCGTGGCGCTGGTATCGATGCGCGCAGTCGAGGGACACGAGCTACAAAAGGAGTTGCTCGCCAGGATTGCGAGGATCGGGAATCAGCTCTCGCTCATCGAAGTCAATGTCGAGCCGGTGGTCGAGCAGTATCGCGAGAAACTGCGATCTCGAATCGCTGAACTTCTGGGAGACAGCAATCTCGATGAGACCCGTCTCAGTCAGGAAGTAGCCTACCTTGCCGAGCGGAGCGACATCACGGAGGAGATCACGCGATTGAAGAGTCATCTCGGGCAACTCGAGGAGCTTGTTCGGGGTGGAGGTGAGATCGGCAAGAAGCTCGATTTTCTATTGCAGGAGACGAACCGCGAAGCCAATACGATCTTGTCAAAGTCTTCTGAACTCTCGATCTGCGACGCCGCAATCGAGATCAAGACGGATGTCGAGAAGCTGAGAGAACAGGCGCTCAATGTGGAGTAAGGATTGTCAGAGAGAAGAGGATAACGCGAAGACGCAAGACTCACTCGAAGACGCAGGACTCACGCGAAGACGCGAAGAACGCGAAAAGACGCGAAGAGGGATAAAGTTCAAACGATATATGAATAGGGTGAGGGACACGAACAAACATGCAGTTCTGAATCTTCGCGTCTTTTCGCGTTCTTCGCGTCTTCGCGTGAGTCCTGCGTCTTCGAGTGAGTCTTGCGTCTTCGCGTTATCCTCTT
>JANNRD010000055.1:0-8563 GCA_031401095.1 Acidobacteriota bacterium | reverse complement strand
ACCGATACGATGGACACCTTTGTCGATTCATCGTGGTACTACTTTCGCTACTGTGATCCTCGCAACGAGACCGCGCCCTTTGATCGGGCGAAGATCGAATACTGGATGCCTGTCGATCAGTACATCGGCGGGATCGAGCACGCGGTGCTCCATCTGATCTACACCAGGCTGTGGACGAAGATCATGCGCGATCTGGGTCTGATAGATTTTGGTGAGCCCGTGAAGCGCTTGCTGACCCAGGGGATGGTCTGTCTGGCGACTCATCGCTGCGAAGTCCACGACTATCTCTCACCAGAGGAAGTGATCGACGGCAAGTGCAAGCACTGTGGGCGGGTCGCGGTCGCCGGTCGTATCGAAAAGATGTCGAAGTCGAAGAAGAACACGATCGATCCGGATGCGATGATCGAGATCTTCGGAGTTGACACGGTCAGGCTGTTTATGTTGTTTGCTGCCCCGCCGGAGAAGGATGTCGAATGGAGTGAGGCCGGTGCGGAGGGAGCGTCACGCTTTCTCAATCGCGTCTGGCGCGTTGTCTACAAATGGCACGAACGGGTGGCAACCGTCTCCGGGGAAGCCGCTGACTTTTCGCAGGAGGCGCGTGCGTTGCGTCGCAAAACGCATGAGACGATCAAGCGTGTCTCGCACGATATCGGCGGACGGATGAATCTCAATACCGCAATCGCGGCTGAGATGGAGCTGACAAATGAGATCTATGCCTTTGATACAGGTCTCAAGGGTGCGCCGAGTGCTTCGGACCTGTTCGTACTGAGGGAGGCGATCGAGGCGTTGGTCAAACTGCTGGCGCCTTTCGCGCCGCATATTTCTGAAGAGCTGTGGTCGGCTCTGGGACATGATGAGCTGGTCGTCCTCTCGTCGTGGCCTGTCTTCGACGCCGAGCTGGCCCGCGCAGAAGAGCTGGAGATTCCGGTGCAGCTGAACGGGAAGCTGGTCACGCGAGTAGTCGTCCCGGTCGATGTCAGTGATGACGATCTGAAGGCGGCGGCGCTCTCGAGTGAGCGCCTGCTGGCAAGGCTGGGCGGACGACAGATCGTCAAGACGATCGTCGTCCCGAAGCGTCTGGTCAATGTCGTCGCACGGTAGGACTAACCACAAGGGCTCTGTATGAATAGAAGTCGAATAAGCTCCTCGGCATTTCTCGGGCTGATTGTTGTGGTTTCGAGCGGCTACACTGAGTGTTACAAGCCGGTTGGACGTGGCGATGCTTTGCCAAAGCACATCAGGACGCTCGCCATCCCTCCGTTTCAGAATCCGAGTTTGCGCTTCAAGGTCGAGCAGCGGTTTACGAGCGCGATGATCGACGAGACGCAGCGACGGGCCCGCGCTCTCTACGTAACCTCGACTGTGGAAGGGGCCGATGCGGTTCTCTCGGGAACGATCAAGAACTTTGTCTTGCGTCCGTTGCTCCTGGATGACTTCGGGCGCGCGAGGCTTGTCGAAGTCACGGTCATCGTTGGAGTCACGTTGCGAGATCAGACCAGAAACAAGGTGATCTTCGATAACCAGAACTATGTCTTTCGCGGCGAATACGAGATCTCAGGTGACCCGAAGTCGTTTTTCAACGAAGAAGGGCCGGCGACAGACCGGTTGGCGAGGGACTTCGCGCGCAGTGTCGTGACGACCATTTGGGAGGGCTTCTGAGAAGAGAAACAACGGAACATACGGAAAATAAACGGAAGATACGGAAGGGGCCAAAGCAAGTTCCGTGCGTTCCGTTTTATTCCGTATGTTCCGTTGTTTCTCTTCCTACCTTCCGCCCTTCGCGCGCTTTACTCTGGAAGTGCTTCCTGTGAAGGCTCAGGAAGGAAGAAGCTCAACGCAAAACCGCCAGCATAGGCGAGAAACGCGACCGTTGCGGCGGCGTAGGCGAGATGGGTTGCGGGGCTTGCTCCCGGCATCGTTCCCGCCAGTTGCGTTGTCAGCAAAGCCGCCGATGTTCCGATCATGCGACCGCCAATGTTGGCCGCAAAACTCTCACCCGTGCCCCGTAGATGCATCGGATAAACCCGTGGCAGATAGTTCCCCCAGAAGCTGAATTGTGCGACGGTCAGCAAGCCTGCAAAGAACACTCCCCATTTGAGCAAGGTCAGGCTCTCGACGGCTGGATAAAGAAACACCAGCGGGACGAGGATCAGCCCGGGCACCTGAAAGACGCGGAGGAGCTTCCGTCTCGAGAGAATCCGGATCGCCAGAAAAGCAAGAAGGAATCGCCCGGCCAACCCCCCCAGCTCCTGGATCGTTTGAACTGTCCCAATGACTGTTTGCTGCGCTGGACGCGCCAGGTCGCGAACCCCCGACAGGCCTGGGACGATCTGCGGTAGCTGCTGGATGGCGCCAAAAGCCGCCCCATAGCTGCACGCGAACATGAGCGTCGTGACGATCGTTGTTCGCCGCAATGCCGGCTGGAATATCTCAGCCAGACTCGGTCGCTTGAGCGTACCGGCAGCCTTCTTTGCGGCCCAGGCGGGTGATTCTGGCAGGAATGGGCGAATGACGATCAGCGGAATGGCGGGAACGAGGCCGGAGATGAGGGTGTAGCGCCAGGCATCGTGTCCTCCGTAGATCTCAGGGAAGTGCATCGCATATTTCGAAATCAGAGTATATGCGACGCTCACGAGAAAGCCGCCAAGCGAGGAGAAGGCCTGCGTGTAGCCGAGCACGCTCTCGCGACGCTTGAGATTGGGAAAGAGCTCAGCGAGCCAGGCCACCGCAGCGACAAACTCGACGCAAACCCCGATGAAGGTCGTGCAACGGAAGAAAAGCAACATTGGCAGCGTCGTTGCGAAACCCGCCGCGCTTGCTGAGAACGCGTAGAGCAGGATGCTCCAAACCAGGACACGGCGTCTCCCCAGCCGATCAGTCAAGTAACCACCCAGCAGACCAAAGAGGCCGCCGGCAAAGGCCGGAACATAGAAAAGCATGTCGCGCCAGTGAGCAAATTCGGGTGTCCCGAACTTGATTCCACCGAGCTGCTCAATGGCCGGGCGCGCGATCAGCGGCAGCATCAGCAGTTCGTAGATGTCAAAGGCGAATCCGATTGCTGCGATGATACAGATCAGCCACTCGGTTTGGGTCAGGCGCAGCTTTCCGTCGGGCGTCTCGGTACTCACCATGGTTCTCCTTGTTGGCAGTTCACAACCCAGGATGACAAAGCAATCGCCACCCTTTCACTCGGATTACTCGGAAACTACAGGAACGGTTGCGCCGTACTATCCCTTAGCCAGTGTACAAATTGCAACTCTGACGCGTGATTGCTACAATTCCCTGTTCCTCCTGATAGCCGATTGGAGTGTTAAGTCATATGGCCGTGATCCTGACAAGACTGACGTTCGCCTTTGTCTTCGTGCTTGGAGCACTGACCGCTAGTTCGCCTGCGCAAACCACCAGCACCATCACCGGTGTCATTGAGGATCAGGCCGGAGCCGTTGTCCCTGGAGTCAAGGTGACCGCGAAGCTGATCGAGACAGGCCAGCAACGCAACGCAGTCACCGACAACACGGGACGGTTTACCCTTCCAGAAATGCGCGTCGGCAGTTATGAGGTGAGGGCAGAACGCGATGGCTTCAGGCCAGTCGTCAGAAAGAGTATTGCCCTGCCTCTGGGCGAGACTATTGTCCTCAACCTGACTGTCGAGGTAAGCAGCGTTGCTGAGCGCGTTGAGACGACGGCGGCCGACAACCTGATCAACACGCAGTCGCCGGAGCTGAGCTATCTGGTCAGTGAGCGCGCCATTCGCGAGCTTCCGCTCAACGGGCGAAACTATACTGACCTCGCCCTCCTGCAACCTGGTGTCATTGCCTATCCACATCGTGACGGCGGATCAGTTGTGGCTCACGGGGTTGGAGCGAGCATTAATGGACAGGATCCGCGCTCGAACGTCTACCTTCTCGATGGCACGACGCAGAATGACTTCACGAATGGGCCGGCTGGGAGTGCGGCGAGCACGGTACTTGGAGTCGAGGGAATCCGCGAGTTTCGCGTCGAGGTCAATTCTTACAGTGCCGAGTTTGGACGCAATTCCGGTGGACAGATCAACGCGATCAGCAAATCGGGTACGAACCAGATGCACGGGAGTGCGTATCTCTTTCACCGCAATGACAACCTCGATGCTCGAAACTTCTTTGATCGAGCCCCGGTTGGGAAGCCGGAGTTCAAGCGCAACCAGTTCGGTGGGAGTCTCGGCGGTCCGATCGCGTCCGATCGGACGTTCTACTTTTTTGCCTATGAGGCGCTGATCGACCGGCTCGGCCGCTCGGTCTCGACGGTTGTGCCCGATGTCAACGCGCGATCGGGTATCCTTCCAGATCCATCGCGGCCGGGACAGACTCTGCAGGTGACCGTCAATCCGGTAGTCAAGCCGTATCTCGATCTCTACCCGTTGCCAAACGGTGCAAATCTCGGCGGTGGTCTGGCGAGCTATCTGTTTGGATTCAAGCAGACAGTCGATGAGAGCTATCTCACCGGAAGGATCGATCACAATCTCAATGAGCGACACCAGCTGTTTGGTCGGTACACCTTTGACGATGCGGACCAGCGGCTCCCGACCGACTATCCACAATTCCCGCGCGATTTTGTCTCCCGCAATCAGTTTTTTACGGGTGAGTATCGTTGGATTCAATCGGAGCGGATGCTGAGCACCTTCAGGCTGGGGTTTGGCAGGACCCGTGTCGGACAGGATGTCGAATCGAATATTTCATCGAGCTTGACGCCATTTGTACCGGGCAGGTCGAGCATCGGTGGCATCGATATCGGTGGCATTCCCGGCCGGCTCGGGCCACAGACATCGGTCAACGTCAAGCTCGTGCAGAATGTCACCAGCTTCGAATATGGATTGACACGGACGCAGGGGAAGCACTTGCTCAAAGTGGGCAGCCTTTTTGAGCATTATCAGGATAATCTCTACAATCCAACTTTCTCACTTGGAATTCACACCTTTGCGAATCTGCAGGGCTTCCTTCTTGGCACGCCACAAAGGTTTCTCGGTCTGACGCCAACGGGGGCCCTGGATCGCTATTGGCGCTTTACCCTTTTCGGACTCTATGCGCAGGACACGTATCGCATCAACTCAAGGCTGACACTCAACGGCGGCCTCCGTTATGAGTTCGCGACCCTGCCGGTGGATATTTACGGGCGTGATTCGGCTTTGATCAACCTCACGGATCCGGCGCCGACGGTGGGCAAGCTGTTTCAGAATCCAACGTACAAGAATATTTCACCGCGCATCGGTTTTGCCTGGGATATTTTTGGCGATTCGAAGACAAGTCTGAGGGGCGGCTATGGAACCTACTTCAATACCAATAACCAGCAGAATCTGATCGTCACGATTACGAACCCTCCGGCGACGCCGCGGATCAGCATCGCCAGCGCCGGCCCGTTTCAAGTTTCGTTCCCGGTGCCGCAGTTCGAACGGGGACTGGGCAACACGATTCGACCCGTCGAGTGGAACATCAAGAATCCGAGTGTCCACATCTGGAATCTCAACCTGCAGAGGGAACTGCCTGCGAATATCGTCGTCACGCTCGGATACGCAGGGACAAGGGGCACTCATCTTTTGCGCAGTGGCGACGTCAATATCCCAACGCCAACACGGCAGGCGGACGGGAGATACTTCTTTCCCGCCAATGCGGCGACGCTCCGCCCGAATCAGGCTTTCACGACAATCGAACTCAAACGCGCCGATGGCGATTCGTGGTACAACGCCATGATCTTCGAGGTGCGGAAGCGGTTCTCGCACGGAGTCAGCCTGCAGTCGTCTTATACTTTCTCAAGGAATATAGACAACACGCAGGCATCGACGTTCTTTTCGGATGCGACTAACGGAACAACCTCAGCCTTCCCGGCTTTGCCGGGCCTCGACTACAATAAGGGGCTCGCCGACTTTCACGCGAAGCACAACTGGGTGGTCAACTTCATCTGGGAGCTGCCCGTTGCGAAGGGGCTGACTGGGGCGAAAGGGAGACTGCTCGCAGGTTGGCAGGTCATGGGGATTTCGCAAATGCGAAGCGGGAATCCGTTGACGGTGTTCGTTCAGCGCAACCGCTCGCGGTCGCAGTGGGCGCCTTCACTGGGTCCTGGTCTCGGATTCGATCGACCCAACCTTGCACCTGGCCGGACGTATGAGAGTGCCGTCACCGGCGACCCCGCGCGATATTTTGATCCGACGGCATTTCAGTTGCAGCCGGACGGAATAGTCGGCACGCTTGGTCGTGGCGCGTTGATCGGCCCGAATCTTCGCACCTTCGATCTCTCGTTACTCAAGAGCACGAGGATAAGGGAGACTCTCAACGTGCAATTTCGCGTTGAGGCATTCAATCTTTTCAACCGCGCCAATTTTGGCAATCCGAGCTTGCTTGCCTTCACTGGTGCGCCAGGAGTGGCAACCGAGGCTCCTGTCTCGTCGCTTGGGCTGATTCGCTCGACGGTCACTTCGGCGCGGCAGATTCAGCTTGGATTGCGGCTCGTATTCTAGGGCAATCTTGATATTTTGTGCTATTCAGGAGGCATCGTGAATCTCAACATCCAGGAACTTCTCAGCCAACAACTCGGCGGTCAAGCGCTGCAGCAGATCAGCCAGCAGATTGGTGCTGACGAGCAAACAACCAGCAACGCAGTCAGCGCGGCATTGCCCATGCTGCTTGGCGGAATGGCTCGCAATGCACAGTCAGCCGAGGGGGCAAGCTCATTGCTTGGCGCGCTGGACCGCGATCATGATGGAAGCGTGCTGGACGATGTGGCTGGTTTTCTGGGTCAGGGCGGCGGCGGTGCCGGCGAAGGAATACTTGGGCACATCTTTGGCTCGAATCGTCCCAACGTCGAGGCCGGCATCAGCCAGGCAAGTGGGTTGGATCTGAGCCAGGTTGTTCGATTGCTTCCGCTGCTCGCGCCAATTGTCATGGGGGCGCTTGGGAAGACCCAGCGGGCGCAGGGGCTTGACGCGGGGGCACTCGCAGGGCTGCTTGGGCAGGAAAGCCAACAGGCAATGTCGTCCTCGCCGCTGCTCGGGATGCTTTCACAGGTGCTCGATGCGAACAAAGATGGCTCGATGATGGACGACGTCGCCGGTATGCTCGGCGGCCTCTTCGGTGGACGAAGGTGAGGATGGTCCAGCGCGATGTGGCAAATCGCGCGACATGAAGAGTTCGATTATGAAACAGAAGGGAAATCACAAATCTATGCTGTGGGTTGTCTTCGCCCTGGGCGCTGCACTTTCGTGGGGCATCTACGGAGCGATGCTGCACAATGGACAGGTAAAGCTTGGCAATCCTCTTCGCGCGCTGCTCTGCGTCGGCATTGCCTACTTCCTCATCGGAGTGCTCGTACCGGTCGCCGGGCTCTGGTCGCAGGGCCAGCTCAGCCTGACCGGCTTTAATCGAGTCGGGACTGCAACGGCGATCATTGCCGGAGCCCTTGGCGCCATTGGCGCAGCCTGCATCATCTGGGCCTTCCGGGTTGGCGGGCTTCCAACGTACGTCATGCCGCTCGTCTTTGGCGGGGCTCCATTGATCAACCTGCTGGTCTCGATGTGGATCCACAAACCGAAGACGGCGCCGAACCCTCTTTTCTACATTGGTTATTTGATGGTGGTTGGTGGCGCGAGCCTGGTTCTCTACTTCAGACCGCAGAGCTAGGGGAGATCGTTCATGAGTTTTCGAAGTGTCGCCGAAGCGCTTGAGATAGTGGCCGGGAAGCATTCAGAACTAAGGGCGGAGGTCGAGGGGCTTTCCGAGGAGCAGCAGCATTTCAGGCCTGTGGCCGATCGTTGGACTATCGCGGAAATCGTCGAGCATGTTGCAATCGTTCAGGAAGGCATGGGAAAGATTGCAAGTAAGCTTGTCAGGGAAGCGGAAGCCGCTGGGGCTCTTGCCAAGCCAGATGGCACGATCGGCCTGGTCGCGACCGACTTCATTCCTGACCGCGAGTCTCGGCGTCTCAACGCACCGGAAAACGTGCGTCCTCACGGTGATGCTTCGATTGGCGACTCTCTTGGCAAGCTCGAAAAGGACTACCAGCGCCTTCAGGATATGCGGCCCCGAATCGAAACGGTCGACCTCGGCGCGGTCACCTTTCCACACCCGGCCTTTGGTGCGCTGACCGGTTATCAGTGGCTGGCTCTGCTGGGCGCCCACGAGGGCCGTCACATCCAGCAGATCAAGGAAATCAAGGCGTCGGATGGCTATCCCGCGTGAGCCGAGACAGCGAAACCGGAGAGGAACAACAAAGAGGCACAGGGACACAGAGAAAGCACAGAGAAGAACAAGAGAGGTAACACCTCCTCCTTTTGCAATTCTCCTCTGTGCGTTCTCTGTGTCCCTGTGCCTCTTCTTTGTTCCTCGCCTACGATCGCGACGGTCGCCCGGAACTGACCGCATCTCCCGTTAGCCATTTCTTGAGCCACGCGTGTACTTCCTGATAGAAGAACCGGCTATTCTCGGCCCGCAGAATCCAATGGTTCTCCTCCGGGAAAACGATCAATTTGCTTGGAATCTGCAGTCGTTGATGGACGCTCCAATTCTCGAGTGAGTTGTTGAGCGGGACACGGAAGTCG
>JANNRD010000054.1:0-5191 GCA_031401095.1 Acidobacteriota bacterium | reverse complement strand
GCAACTTCCTGCTCTGGCAGATTGCCTACTCGGAGATCTACGTGACTGATGTCCTTTGGCCCGATTTCTGCCGGGCAGAGCTCTTCGAGGCAATCATCGACTACCAGAAGCGAGAACGACGCTATGGGGGTCTTGTCGATGCTGCTCGCAGGGTAGTCGTCAACGCATCGTGAGTCTGGTCTATTCTGAGGGGAGGCGGGGGCATTGGTCGCCACGGGTAGCATGACCGACCCGGGCACGATGCTGCTAAATGCCGCCAAACGCGATTTCTTGCGGTGACCTCCCCAGGACCGTTTTAGCCTGATCCCCTATGGCCCGCTTTCTCACTGCAGTCGTCCTTCTACCAATACTCTTCGCAGCCATCTGGCTGGGCGGACCGCTCTACTTTTCGATTCTCGCGACGGTCGGAATCGTCCTCGGGCTGATCGAGTACTATTCGCTCACGCAGAAGGTTGGAGCGCGGAGCGGCTATGTCATCGGATTGGCCGCGACGCTGGCGCTGGCGGGTGCTTTTTTCACCGGAAGGCACGACCTTATTGCGCCGATTATCGGCGCGCTGGTAATCGGCGAACTGATCTCTCAACTGCTCACGAACCGAGACTTGGCAAGCACTTTGACGGGGAGCGCTGCGACTCTGTTCGGGGTTGCCTATGTCGGACTCCTCGGTGGTTACATCGTTGCGTTGAGGGTTATTTCAGATCCCCGGCCGAGGATGGCGGAAAAGCTGCTGACCCTGTTCTTTATCGTCGTCTTCGCGGGTGACACCGGCGCGTACTACATCGGCCGGCTGATTGGGCGCCACCGACTGGCGCCGCGAGTGAGCCCGGCAAAGACGGTTGAGGGAGCCTTTGGCGGCCTCGTCGGGAACGTCCTCGCAGCGCTCGCAGCCCACTTCACATTCTTTCCCGAACTGCCCCTCCAACATCTCGCGCCCCTGGCATTGGTCATGGGAGTGGCTGGCATCCTCGGTGATCTTTGCGAGTCGATGCTCAAGCGCGGCGCGCAGACAAAGGATGCAAGCCAGCTTATTCCCGGACACGGCGGCCTGCTTGATCGTCTTGACAGCATGCTCTTCAACGCCCCACTACTGTACTTCTACTATCTGACCATGCTCAAGTAGGCGAGCAATCGTCATGAAGCAAGTCGCAATTCTGGGTTCAACCGGTTCGATCGGGAGGAACGCGCTCCGTGTCATCGAGTCGCTCGGTAACGCTTTTTGCGTTGCGGGTCTGGGTGCTGGATCCAACGTCACATTGCTTGCGGAACAAATCGAACAGCATCGGCCGCGCATTGTTTCAGTGAGCGACGAGGAAGCAGCAGAGAATCTGCGTCGGGAACTCAAGTCACGGGATGTCGTGCAGATTCCGCATATCTCGATCGGCGTCGACGGATTGAGTGAGGTCGCGACGGCGGACAACGTTGATGTCGTCATTGGGGCCCTCGTTGGCGCGCGCGGGTTGTTGCCGACATATCGCGCGCTTGAAGCTGGCCGTCGGGTTGCGCTCGCCAACAAGGAGACTCTTGTTGTTGCGGGCGAACTGATGACTCGCGCCGCTGAAGCATCCGGGGCCGAGCTTCTGCCGGTTGATAGCGAGCACAATGCACTGCATCAGTGTCTCCGGGGTGAACGGCGCAATGAGGTAAAGCGCCTTATTCTGACGGCATCAGGAGGGCCGTTTCGAACCTCCTCGCCCGAGGTGATCGCCAACGCCAGCCCGGCAGAGGCCCTGCGTCACCCGACGTGGCGAATGGGCGACAAGATCACGATTGACTCTGCAACTCTCATCAACAAGGGGCTTGAGGTCATTGAAGCTCATTGGCTTTTCAATTTTTCTGCTGATGAAATCGACGTCATCATTCATCCGCAGTCGGTTGTCCATTCGATGATTGAGTTAATTGATGGGTCGATTCTCGCGCAGATGGGAGTCACCGACATGCGTCATGCGATCCAGTACGCCCTGACCTACCCGGATCGCGTCGAGACTTCACTCCCTCCGCTTGATCTGACGCAGCTCTCGCGTCTCGAGTTCCACGCCCCCGATACGGATCGCTTCCCCTGTCTGACGCTCGCCTACTCCGCCCTGCGGAAGGGTGGAACGATGCCTGCGGTGCTCAATGCAGCAAACGAGGTCGCGGTCGCCGCGTTTCTAGACGAACGAATCGGTTTCGGTGAGATTCCGCTGTTGATCGGAGCGGCCTGCGAGGCTCACGAGGCTCAGCCTGCCAAGACTCTCGATGCGGTTCTTGCCGCGGATTCGTGGGCGCGTTCCTGGGTGGGGGAGCGGATCACCGGGGCCGGGAACAAGGAAATGACGAATCAACTACAGTCGAGAGAAATGAACCACAGAGGCTCGGAGACACAGAGCCAGCACAGAGAAGAAACATAAAAGTTAGAGAGGCCTTACATCCCTCTTGTTCTTCTCTGTGCTGGCTCTGTGTCTCTGAGCCTCTGTGGTTCATCAATCTGTGGTTCATTTTCTCTCGCCTGTGGCTATTGCCCTCCTCCCTAATGCCCTTGTGATCCGCGTTTGACAGTCTTTTGACCCTGCCCTACACTGAATTCTGTCTTTGGATGACGGAACCCAGGGGGGATGACGGAATCCAGGGGGAAAGGGAATACCGCCAATTGAGCTATCTTCCATTTATTATCATCCTCTGTGCGATGGTCGTGATTCACGAGTTTGGCCACTTCATCGTCGCCAAACTTCTCGGCATCGCGGTTGAGACGTTCTCGGTGGGTTTTGGTCCCCGCCTCCTCGGCTTCCGCCTCGGCGATACGGACTATCGCTTGAGCGCCATCCCGCTTGGTGGCTACGTCAAGTTCCGGGGTGAGAACCTCGAGCTGATTCAAGGGAAGAGCGAAGGATCGATTGACGAGTTCTTATCACACGCCAAATGGAAGCGCTTCCTTGTCGCGATCGCTGGCCCGGTCTTTAACATCGTCACTGCGCTCGCAATTCCGACGATCGCCATCCTCATCGGATTTCAGGACAGTATCTACCGGTCTCAGCAAATGATTGTCGGTCTGGTGAAACCGGGCTCGGCGGCGGAATTGGCTGGTTTGCGCCCCGGCGACCGCATTCTCAGCTATGGTCACAACCAAAGCCCGACTTGGGATGATTTTCTGCTCGACGTAAAAATGCGGCCCAACCAAGAGCTGCAGATGAAGATTGAGCGGAATGGGCAGAATTTGACGCCGGTGGTCAAGTTGCAGTCCGAGAACATGGAGAAGGAGCAGGTCGGTTCGATCGGGATCGAGCCGTATCTCGACAGCGTCAAAGTGGCGCAGGTCGCTTCTGATTCTCCCGCCGAGCGAGCTGGTCTCAAAGCAGGCGATAGGATTCTCGCGGTGGCCGACGAGCCGATCAGTGCCTGGAATCAGTTCAAGGACGCACTGCGCCGGAGCAATGGCCAACCAGTCTCGTTGAAGATAGACCGGGGTGGAAGTTCCGTCGATTTGCAGGCGACACCGCAAAAGGACGAACAGACTGGCGATTTCAAGCTCGGGTTTTTCCCAAGCCTGACCGCCTACGTCAAGACAAATTCTCTTGGGACAGCGATCAAGTATGGTTGGGCTTACAACTGGCGGATTCTCCGCGTGACGGGGGTCATGCTCAAGCAGATATTTGCGGGGCAACGATCTGTTCGCAATGCTCTTGCCGGTCCGATCGGGATCGCCGAAATAACTGCTGAGACCTACAAGGCGACGGGATGGGCGGGGACGATCGAGCTCATGGGCATTCTCAGTCTCAACCTCGGCGTCTTCAATCTGCTGCCCATTCCGGTGCTCGATGGAGGCATGATTCTGTTGCTGCTGGTCGAGGGCCTGCTCGGACTGATCGGCATTTCGCTGACGATGAACATGCGCGAGCGATTTCAGCAGGTTGGTTTTGTGATCGTCATGCTGCTCATGGGATTTGTCATCATCAACGATGTGGTGCGCGTCGGCGAACGCTTCTTCTCGAGCCCGCCGGCGCAGCAACCGGCTAACAGATAAGTTCTCAGCAAAGCGGGCGACCCAGACAATCGGGTCGCCCTCCTGTCCTGCCAGCGCTCTACATCCTCGGCGCTTTGGTAATTCTGACAGTACTGTTCATCTATCAGTGGCAGGTGACGTGGCCGGGACTGCTGATCGTTGCGAGTGGATTCCCTGTCTACTTCATTTGGCGAAGTATGGCGCGGCGGCGAGACGTCGCGGGCACGACTGGGGATTGACCCCCGTTCGAGATGCGTTTAGAGTAGCCGCGCTTGCAGTGGCGAAAGACCCCTTCATCGCCAACTGTCTTTTCCATATTCAAGACATCTTCAGTAGGAGGCCCCGAATGGCGAATCTCTGGGTGAGGAAATCGATTGCCGCCCTCAAAGCGGAGGCGGAGAGCGGCGGCGAGCATGGTCTGAAGCGAACTTTGACAGGCATGAATCTGATGTCGCTTGGTATCGGAGCGATTATTGGCGCCGGCATCTTTGTTTTGACGGGCGCCGCATCGTCCAACTATGCCGGCCCTTCGATTGCCCTCTCATTCGTGGCGGGCGGGATCGCCTGCGCGTTTGCCGGTTTGTGCTATGCGGAGATGGCGTCGACCGTGCCGATCGCTGGCAGCGCCTACACATACGCGTATGCGACGATGGGTGAGTTTGTTGCCTGGATCATCGGTTGGGATTTGATTCTCGAGTACTCGCTTGGCGCGACCACCGTTGCAATCGGTTGGTCGGGATATGTCGTCAGCTTTCTCAAGGACCTCGGTATAGTCGTCCCCGAGGCGTGGTCGAAATCGCCACTGGCCTACGATACGGTGACTCACACGTGGAGTCAGACGGGCGCAATCATCAACATCCCAGCGATGCTGATCATCGCCGCAGTGACCTGCCTGCTTGTGATCGGGATTCAGGAGTCGGCCAACGTCAACAATCTCATCGTCGTCTTGAAGGTGGCGATTGTGCTTATCTTCATCATCGCCGGCGTTGGCTATGTCTCAACCTCAAACTGGGTCACCGCTGCCAATCCTGCCGGTAGTTTCATTCCACCAAACCAGGGCGCTTTCGGCGCCTTCGGTTGGAGCGGAATTCTTCGCGGTGCGGGGGTCGTCTTCTTTGCTTATATTGGCTTTGATGCGGTCTCGACTGCCGCGCAGGAGGCGAAAAACCCGCAGAAGGACATGCCGATGGGAATCATGGGCTCGCTCGTCATCTG